>PITV01000037.1 GCA_017577285.1 Clostridiales bacterium | reverse complement strand
GGTGATGTACGGATATGGCGGAGATTTCGATGACCGCCCGCATGACGGCAATTTTTCAGGTGACGGTATCGTTTTTGCTGACGGCACAGAATCGCCCAAGATGCAGGAGGTAAGGTACTGCTACCGGAATATCGAGGCGGATATAGGTATGGAAAGCGCTTTGATCCGCAACCGTTTCATGTTTACCCCGACATCCGCTTTTGACTGTGTGGCTATCCTGGAACGCAACGGGCGGAAAATCGCGGAAAAGAAGATCGATACAGATGTTTTGCCGCAGGGAGAGGAAACGGTAAAACTGCCCTTTGGCAAACAGATGGCCGGCGGTGAATACGCGGTGACACTTTCATTCCGGCTGAAACAGGATACCCTGTGGGCACGGGCAGGGCATGAGATCGCCTGGGATCAGTTTGTTTACAGGATCGCTGAGGAACCTGCAGAGACAGAATATCCGCCGCTCAGAATCGTTCGCGGAACACATAATCTGGGAGTATCCGGAAACGGATTTGCGCTTCTGTTCAGCATGGATCAATGCAGGCTTATATCATACCGCTGCGGCGACAGGGAAATGCTGATGGAAGCTCCGATGCCGAACTTCTGGCGTGCACCCATCGACAATGACAGGGGAAACGGTATGCCGGCCCGTTATGCTCAGTGGAAACTGGCAAGCCTGTATGCTGATCCGTTCCTTACGAAGGAAATACGCAGGAGGAATCAGGAAGAATCATACAGAATACTGGATGACGGAAGTGTGGAGGTTAGATTCATCTACGGTCTTCCTGTAAGGCCGGCAGCAGAATGCGAGGTGCTGTACAGGATCAGGCCTTCCGGAAAAGTTGAAGTAAGCATGGCTTATGATCCTGTGAAGGAACTGGGGGATATGCCCGAATTCAGCCTGATGTTCCGTTTGAATGCCGATTATGACCAGTTGAAGTACTACGGCCTCGGCCCGGCTGAGAATTATTGCGACAGACATGAGGGTGCACGTCTGGGCATATGGAAGACGAATGCGAAGGAGAACTTCACACCGTATCTGCGGCCTCAGGAATGCGGAAACCGTACAGGCGTACGGTGGGCGGAAGTGACTGATTACAAGGGACGCGGGATCCGCTTCTCCGGTGACGGCATAGAGTTTTCAATGCTGCCGTGGACGCCGCATGAAATAGAAAATGCCCTGCACGAGAATGAACTGCCGCCGGTACAGTATACTATCGTGCGCGTTATAAAGCAGCAGATGGGTGTTGGCGGAGATGATTCCTGGGGTGCCCGTACGCATGATGAGTATCTGCTGGATGTGACAAAGCGGATCGAATTCACATTCGCGTTCGAGCCGGTATTGTGATCATAACTGTTGTTTGATTTTGTATGCGGATTCCGGGTATAAAGGAGATTTTGCTGAATGCAGATAGAGAAGAAAGACAGACAGATCCTGCGGGAACTGGCAAAATATCAGTTGGAACTGGCTTCGTCTGAAAGGAATCAGAAACTTTACGCGGAATGGATGCGGTACGGCAGCAGCAAACTGCCGGAAAGGTCTATGATCCGCATAGAAATCGAGACCTTCGAGAACGAAGTGCTGCCCGGGATGATGAAGTGCGAAGGAGAAGCCGCGCGGCGGATCGAACGCCGTATGCTTCGGCCTATTGCCAATTTCACCCTCTTTGAGGATGACACGCTTGTGCCGGCTTATTATCCTGTTCTGGATCATCTGTATTTTGTTCCGTTCGGCCTGGAGGTTAAGCGCAAGGTGACAGACGGAGTAGGACATCACTTTATCCCTTATCTGCATGAACTGGAAGAGGATGATCATCTTCTGGGGCCGTCCCGCTTCGGGCTGGACGCCGAGAGCACGGAAAAGGAAATCGAGGAGGCGCAGGAAGTATTCGGTGATATTCTGCCTGTTAAAGCGGAAGGAGACTGCTATGTTTCCTGCCTTACGCAGGACATCGTTCATATCATGAACATGGATGATATGTATGTATCGATGATCGATGAGGAAGACCGTTTCAACGATATGATGACGCGCCTCGCTGATGACTACATTGCATGGTTTGAAAGCATGGAAGCGGCGGGGCAGATGCTCTCATCCGCGCGCATGCAGCATCTCTATCAGGGAAGCTACTGTTTCACCGATGAACTGAAGGATGATATCCGCGGAGCAAAACTGAAAGATTGCTGGCTTTTCATGGATTCTCAGGAAACATCAGGTATTTCGCCGGATATGTACAGGGATCTGATCTTTCCGCACTATAAACGCATTATGGACCGATTCGGACTGGTCAGCTACGGATGCTGTGAGGCGAGCCATCCGATATGGGCGGATTGCCTGAGCAGGATAGAAAATCTGCGCAAGGTAAGCGTTTCTCCCTGGTGCGATGAGGAGTATATGGGGGAAAGGCTGCAGGGTACCGGGATCACATTCCTGCGCAAACCGCCGGCCACGATCCTTGGGATGAGCACGCCTGAACTGGATGAAGAAGAAACGCTCCGGTGCTTCAGAAAAACAGCAAGGGCAGCGAAAGGCTGCAAACTGGAGATCGCCCAGAGAGATGTATACCAGATCGGCCATAATCCGGAGAAAGTGAGAATGTATGTGGAACTGGCACGGCGGGGACTGGAAGAAGGAATGTGACCTGTCGTGATGTATACAGTCAACAATGATCTGATATGATCAAGGAGATAGAATATGGTACGTTTTGAAGAAATCAGTGATAAACTTCAGAAGGGTAAAGCCAAAGATGTGGCCTTGCTGGTGCAGCAGGCTGTAGATGAGGGCGTTCCCGCGGCAGAGATCCTTGAGAAGGGACTGCTTGCCGGAATGGATGAGGTTGGACGCAAATTCCGTGACAATGAGATATTCGTTCCTGAAGTGCTGGTGGCGGCTCGCGCCATGAACAAGGGAGCCGCGCTGCTAAAACCGCTTCTCTTTGCGGAAGGCGCAAAAGCGAACGGAAAAGTATGCATCGGCACTGTAAAGGGAGATCTGCATGATATCGGCAAGAATCTGGTCAAAATGATGATGGAGGGTAAGGGGCTGGAAGTCGTGGATCTCGGGACGGATGTTGCCCCGGATACTTTCGTCCAAACCGCAGTTGAACAGGAATGCAGCGTTATTTGCTGTTCAGCACTGCTCACCACCACAATGGAACAGATGGCAGAGGTTGTGAAGGCTGCTGAAAAAGCAGGCATACGGGACAAGGTAAAGATCATGGTGGGCGGCGCTCCCGTTTCAAAGGAGTTCGCAGACAGGATCGGTGCGGATGCGTATACTCCTGACGCAGCATCCGCGGCTGAAAAAGCAGCGGAATTCTGTTCGTAATGTAATGGTTCGCATCATCGGAAATGGCTGGTATGAAATATGGAGATGAACGCTTTTCTGAAAAACGCCGCGAAGGATAAAAAAATGCTGCCGGTCGTGAGCTTTCCGGCGGCAAAAAAACTGGGTATTCCTGTGGATACCCTTGTTCGTGATGCATCGCTGCAGGCAAAAGCAATGCTTTTGATGGCGGAAGGGACAAAAACCCCGGCAGTTGTAAGCCTGATGGATCTTTCTGTTGAAGCGGAGGCATTCGGCGCAAAGGTGCGATACGCTCCCGGTGAGGTGCCCGTCGTGACTGGCCGGCTGATATCAGATGAAGAAGAGGCGGATGAACTGGCCGTTCCGGAGCTTTCTGCGGGAAGGATACCTGTTTTTATTGACGCGATCCGGCAGGCGAAAGAGATGATACATGACAAACCTGTGATCGCCGGTATGATAGGCCCCTTTTCTCTGGCCGGAAGGCTGATGGATGTTACGGAAATCATGTACACCTGCTATGACGAGCCTGAAACTGTGCAGACCGTGCTCAGAAAAACGACAGACTTTCTTCTGGCCTATGGAGCCGCGCAGAAAGAAGCAGGGGCAGACGGTCTGATCCTTGCAGAACCGCTGATCGGAATAATGAGCCCTGAGATGATGGCTGAGTTTTCATTGTCGTATGTGAAGGAAATCGTAAGAAAACTGCAATCTGAAACATTCGCGGTCATTTATCACAATTGCGGTAACGCCGTTCCTTTCATGCTGGATCAGATCATCAGCCAGGGCGCAGCGGCATACCATTTCGGCAATGCTGTTAATATGGATGATATACTTAAAAGAGTGCCTGACAATGTGATATGCATGGGCAATCTGGATCCAGCGGGGATCGTAGCAAAGAGCGATGAAGGCATCGTGAAAGATGCGGTAAGGGATATGCTGCTCAAATACGGCGGTCATCCAAACTTTATTCCCTCAACTGGATGCGATGTTCCTTATGATACGCCATGGGAAAACATACTGGCGTTGTTTGGCTGAAATCTGATATATGATGAGGTAGTATGCCTGTCCTGACTGTTATAACTTCAGACCGCGAGATAAAGATCCCGTTCAACGGAACTCCGCTCCTGTCAGAACTCCTGATGACGCAGGGGCTTTTTGTGCCGCGTCCCTGCGGAGGCAGAGGCATATGCGGAAAATGCAGGGTAAGGGTGAAAGGGTCGGTATCAGGGACAGAACGCAGTGAAACATGTCTGGCGTGCAGTTCACGGGTCACAGGAGACGCGACTGTGTTTCTGGCAGATGCCAGTCAGGATATCGCTGTGGAAACGGGGCAGACGCGGGAGAGCATTCAGACGCAGACCGGTGAACTGGGGGCGGCTGTGGATATCGGAACAACAACGGTTGCAGTCAGACTGTATGACCTGTCAAATGGTGCCTGTATTGCCGCAAAGGGTATGATGAACCCGCAGACCGCCGTTTCAGCGGATGTGATCGGCCGTATTGAGCATGCGATGAGGAACGGGAACGATCAGCAGTCAATGATAGAAAACTGCATCGGCGAGTTGTGCGGTATCGTGATGAAGGAAGCTGGCATCTTCGAAAGAAAGATAAACAGATCGGTCATTTGCGGCAATACGACCATGATGTATCTGCTGACCGGCAGAGATCCGGCTTCTCTTTCGCATGCTCCTTTCAAGGCAGATCACCTGTTTGATGAGGAAACTTATGTGTGCGGCATGTCGGCTTATCTTCCTCCATGCGCCCATGCCTATGTTGGGGCCGATCTGCTGTGCAGCATTCTGCACAGCGGAATGGTGAAAAGTGATGAAACATCGCTTTTATGTGATATCGGTACCAACGGGGAGATCGCCCTTTACAGAAACGGAGTGCTGTATGTGACGAGTACAGCAGCGGGTCCCGTATTTGAGGGTGTCGGCATATCCTGCGGCATGCCGGGCATGCCCGGCGCGATCGACAGGGTCATCGCGGCGAACGGTCAGCTGTATCCGCACGTGATCGGCGGGGGAAAGGCAAAGGGAATCTGCGGGAGCGGTATACTTGATGCCGTTTATTGCCTTCTGCTGACAGAAAGAATAGACGGGACCGGAGCCATGGAGGATGAAACATTTACTATTGATGCGGATGTGAACATAACACGGGCGGATATCAGAGCGGTACAGCTGGGAAAAGCAGCGATCGCTGCAGGCATCGGGACACTTCTTGAAACAGCAGGCTGTCCGGCGGATGAAATAAAAACAGTCTATTTGGCTGGAGGGTTCGGAAACCATATGGATCCGGTCAGCGCGGCAGGGATCGGTCTGATCAGAAGAGAATGGAAAGATCGCATTGTGTCACTGGGTAATGCCGCGGTCATGGGAGCGGGAATGATGCTTCTGGATCAGGATCAGATAGATGAGATGCGGCGGATATCGGCGATGTGCAGTCATATCGATCTTGGCGGTAATCCTGTTTTCAACAGATTGTTTATCGAGTATATGACTTTTGAATGAGAAAAGGCTATGCCTGAAAATAAAGCGGTCTCATGTTTGAAAGCATACGAGCCTTGAAAACAAGTATATAAAAAGATGCACGGATAGTAAGAATCTTCAGATTTCGTACGGATCAGATCATATCCGTGCGTTTTTTGTTCTGCTGTTTATAATGCCGGATACAAAGCTCCATTTTGCAGCGATGTATGACGGAATGGTCGAATATAGCATGCTGTAAGCCTTGATTTTGTATAAAATGGCCGAAAATAGTAAGAAATAGACATATATTGCGTATCCGCTGCAATTGACACAAACAGACATGGATTGCTATAATGTAAGTGCATACATTTGTACTATCCGGCAGTAGAAACATTTTGCATTGAATACCGGTTTTTGCTGTTTCAATTTTATCAGTCCGCATGCGGGAGGATCGTTCCAAGATGATGAAGGATCGTAAAAAGTTCAAATTTCATCACCGGAACAGCACACTGAAGTATCTGGCAAGCCACTGGCAGCTGTATGTGCTGCTGCTGATACCGGTGGCCTTTGTCATCATCTTCAAATATGCAGCCTATCCCGGTCTGCGCATGGCTTTTATGGACTACAAGCCCGCCAAAGGGTATGCTGGCAGCAAATGGCTGGGCATGGGAATGTTTGAGAAAGTCTTCAAGGATAAAGACTTTTTCCGTGCTCTGAAGAATTCACTTATATTCAATTTTCTTGATCTGGCACTGGGATTTCCTGTTCCTGTCATTCTTGCTATCATGCTGGATCAGCTTCGTTTCCAGCGTTTCAAGCGGATCAACCAGACGATCCTGTACCTGCCTCACTTTCTCAGCTGGGTCATTATCGCCTCAGTGGCTTTGAGCCTTTTCAAGCCGCAGAGCGGTATTGTCAATATCATTCTGCGTGACATTGGCGCGATCGAGACAGGCATCCCTTTCCTGACCGAGAAATGGCACTGGATGTGGACCTATCTGCTTATCGGTGTCTGGCAGAATATGGGATGGGGAACGATCATCTATCTCGCGGCGATTACCGGTATTGATACTTCACTGTATGAAGCTGCCACCATTGACGGTGCCGGCCGTTTGCAGAGGATATGGCATGTGACGCTGCCCGGTATCCGGCCGACGATGGTCACACTGCTGATCCTGAACCTCGGCAGAGTGATGGGTTCCAATTTCGAAAGGCTGAGCGCTTTCAGCAATGTGAATGTCAAGGAATTCCAGTATCAGCTGGCGATCTATGTGTATGAAAAGGGTCTGGCCGGAAGCAACTTCAGCAAGGCGACTGCTGTGGGTCTGTTCCAGAGCCTTACAGGCCTTATTCTTGTTGTCGCGGCAGACCGGGTCGCAAAGCGTCTCGGCGATGACGGCCTGATGTAAGGAAAGGAGGGGAGATGCTGTTATGACACAGAAAGCGCTGTCCGGAAAGAAAAGCGTTTTCAGCGGGGTGAACCGTGTGAGAGTCAGCGATCTCGTGATTGCGTTTATCGTTCTGCTCCTGAGCCTGACATGTGTTCTTCCGTTTATTTACATCCTTGCAAAGTCTCTTTCTTCCAATACGGCTGTACTGTCCCAGAAGGTCTTTCTGTGGCCTGTCGGTTTCAACGTGAATGCTTATTCCTCTATTTTCCGTGACGGAAAAATGACGCACTCTCTGCTCTACACAGCGGAAGTGACTTTGCTGTTTACCGTGATCGGTATGCTGATCACCATTTGCGCGGCGTATCCGCTCTCCATTAAAGGACTGAAGTTCAAAGGATTCTTCTCCTTTATTCTGATGTTCACCATGTATTTCAGCGCGGGTCTGATCCCTGAGTACCTTTTGATGAAAGATCTGAAACTGCTGAATACCATGTGGTCGCTCGTTCTTCCGCTGAGCTTTTCGGCATATAATATGCTGATCATGCGATCCTTCTTCGCCAGTACCATTCCGGATACGCTTTATGAGGCGGCCAGGCTGGACGGGGCAAGCGACTTTCGCATCCTGTTCAGCATCGTGCTTCCGCTTTCCAAACCTATTCTTGCGACATTGAGCCTGTTTTACGCGGTCGGCCGCTGGAATGCTTATGCTGATGCCAAATACTATATCACCAAGCAGTCACTGCAGCCTCTGCAGCTGCTTTTGAACAACATGGTTCTGGACGCTGCGGGAAATGACGCCATCAGCATTGCCGAGGGCGCCGCGACTCAGTCCACACCGGAAGTCCTTCAATCTGCCGCGATCATGTTCGCTACGATCCCGATCATCTGTATTTATCCCTTTGCGCAGAAGTACTTTGTGCAGGGAACGATGATCGGCGCAGTGAAGGGCTGATAAATATGTACCTGATGAGAGCTGCGACTCTCTGAATAAAAAAGGAGGTATACCCATGAAACGCATCATTGCTCTGTCCCTGACTCTGGCAATGCTCCTCGGTATGTTCGCCTTTGCGTCTGCCGAAGAAGTGGCTGCCCCGCACTCCGAGTGCACGCTGCCTGCTGACTGGACTCCCTTCGCGGAGAATGTGACCATCACGGTTCCCGTGTATGACCGCTCCAAGCAGGGCTATCCCGCTGTTGACGACAACTACTGGACCCGCTGGATCCAGTCCGAGTTCGGCGACAAGTGGAATATCACCGTGCAGTATGTTCCCATTCCCCGCGGCGATGTTATGACTAAGTACAGCCTGCTGATCGCTGCCGGCGACACCCCCACCATCATGATGGAATATGACTATCCCAAGGTAGCCCAGTGGGCTTCCGACGGCGCCATGACCACCATCGATCTGGATGCCTTCAAGGCGGTTGCTCCCACCTATTATCAGGCCATGGTGGACAACAACCAGCTGGGCTACACCGATATCAACGGTGAAACCTACTTTGTACTGAGCGAGCGCGCTTACTACAACACCACTTATACCTATGTTACCTTCTGCCGTATGGACTGGCTGCGTCAGGTGGGCTATGATCATGTTCCCACCAGCTATGCCGAGTATTCCGATGCCATCGACAAGATCATCGCTGCCGGCCTGACCGATATCGCGCCCCTGGGCCTTGGTATTCCCACCGCCGCCTATATCGCCAACTTCGGCTATCGCGATGTGAAGGTCAACGAAGCTGAATGGGCCATCCATTCTTCTCTGGGCACCCCCTGCTTCCCCTGGTATCCCACCTACCGTATGCTCAAGCGTATGAACGCCGAGTATAACAAGGGCTGGTATTCCACTGAATTCGATCTGAGCATGAGCTCCGCCGGTGCTTCCACCGATCAGCAGCAGACCGATTTCGTCAACGGAAAGATCTTCTCCTACGGCGGCTATATGAGCGGAAACGTTGCCTGGCTGAACGCTTTCTATGAGAACAACCCCGGCGCTGAACTGGCTATCGTCAGCAGCTATCAGGGCGTTGAAGAGGGCGTCATGGATGCTCCTCAGTTCCGTTCTGACAACCCCTTCGGCATGATCGTCGGTTTCTCTTCCTATGCCACTCCTGATCAGCTGAAAGCTGCCTGGATGCTGATGGAATGGATGGTCCAGCCTGAAACCCTGTTCATCCTTGAAAACGGTATCGAAGGCGTGACCTATGATCTGGATCCCGCTACCGGCCTGCCTGTCATTCGCGGCGACTACATGGGCGACTACATGCTCAACCACAACATGAACATCGATATGACCTGCCTGGTGCATGCTGTCAAGAAGAACGGCACCATCGAGCAGACCATCGCCGGCATCGCTCCTCAGGGCCTGCCTGTTGATTTCACCGATGCCATGATCGCCAACTATTATGAACTGAAAGAGATCGCTGACGCGGGCAATGCCTACTCCGATCCTATCTTCGCCTGCTCTATCGACAGTGAGAGCGAATACACCGCGACTCTGCTGAGCCTGTATCAGGTGGACTTCGCCAAACTGATCAAGTGCGCTCCCGAAGATTTTGATGCTCTGTATGAAGAACTGGCCCAGGAATTCCTGGATGCCGGTTATCAGGAGATCATTGATGAGCGCCTGGCTGCCTATGAAGCCGGACAGACCACAAAGCTGCCCGCCGGCAAGGCCGCTGAATAATCTCAAGCAATAGGAGAGGGTCCCGCGCCTGCGGGACTCTCTTTTCATGTGGCATATGAAAGCCCTGCATTTATTTCAAATGCAGGGCTTTCTATATGATGGCGGCTCACATAATATTCTTCAAATCAGCGGCCTGTGGATGCGGAGGATATACCGATGCTCAGTCAAGATATCCTTCTCTCGCCTTGATGCCGAAACGTTTTTCAAGCTGATGCATCTGATCATCGGTAATAGTATTGATGCGGGGAAGATGCGCGATCTTCATGTAGATCTCAGCGGCTTTTTCGGCTGTTTCGATCAGGCCGAAAGTCTCATCCAGATCCTTTCCGGCGCCGTAGATTCCATGCTGGCTCCATACCACAAGACGGGCCGTCAGCATTTTTTCTGCGGTGGCTTCTCCGATCTCATTAGTTCCGCAGAGCATCCAGGGCAATACATTGACACCGTCCGGGAAGACGACCACACACTCAGTGCACATCTGCCAAAGCGTTCTTGTGAATGCCTTTTCATCCAGCTCATGTACATATGTCATAGCCAGCAGATTGGCGGGATGGCAGTGCATCACAATACGGTTTTCAGGGTCGACAGTCAGCCTTGCTGCGTGGCTCATCATATGGGCGGGGAATTCGCTGGTGAAACGGCCGCCGTCAGAGAACCCCCACAGCAGGTCTGCCTGTTCTCCGTTATCACGGATGCGGACCAGACCGAGATTGACATCCGGGGCATACTGTACATTCTTGAAGTACTTGCCGGTTCCGGTCACGAGAAAATATCTTCCGTCAAGCGTGGGTGCAGTGAAACCGGTAGGAATGGTGCGCAGAACATTCTGCGGATCAAGATAGTCCGCAACATCCTTTTCTTCCAGCATAAAGCTCACATTTCCGCCGTTTCTCTCATCCCATCCGTGATCGTACATATTTGTGACGGTGCGGATCATCTCGATCATGAAAGGGGCTTCAAGGATATTCTTCATACTCGCTTCACCAGTTCTTTCTTTTCGTATTCTTCGATCAGGGGCAGCCATTCGCCGTCAACAGGCTTGCCGCACTCCCGGCAGTAGGCATCCCAGATCTCTCCGAAGGGCATGGTCTTCATTTCCTCCTGCTCCACCATCAGACGGGTGAAACGCCCCTTGTCCTGCAGATCCTTTTGTTCATCCACAGGTTGAAGAAGAGCATAAAGAAGTGCCTTCTGGATATTGCGGTATCCTGTGATCCAAGCGGCAAGACGGTTGATGGAAGCGTCAAAATAATCCAGCGCGATGTTGACGCGGCCTTCAAGACCGCCGCAGCGGACGATCTCTTTCGCGATCTCCTTTGTTTCATCATCGAACAGCACTACATGATCGCTGTCCCAGCGGACGGGACGGGTGATATGCAGAGCGATTTCCGGGAAAAAGGCGAGCAGAGCGGGGATCTTGTCACTTACCGTTTCGGTAGGATGATAGTGCCCGTTATCCATCAAAGGAATGCACTTGTCTTTGTTCATCGCAGCATAGGAAAGGGCGAACTCGGCGCTTCCGACCGTGTAGGATTCCACGCCGATACCGAATACCTTGGATTCGATACAGGGTTTCACTTTTTTGAAATCATAGGGCTCGGAAAGGATCTCATCGATACTTTCCTTATAGCGCACACGCGGCCCCATGCGGTCCGCAGGGATATCTTTCAGGCCGTCGCCGGTCCAGATATTCATCGTGCAGGGCTGCCCGAGCTCTTCTGCGAGATAATTTGAAATACGGATGCATGCTTTACCATGCTCGATCCAGAATTTTCGTGTATCAGGATCGGGACTGGACAGGGTAAGCGGATCGCACCTGGGGTGTGAGAAATAAGTGGGATTGAAATCGCATCCAAGACCTCTGGCTTTACAGAATTCTACCCACTTGCTGAAGTGCCTGGGTTCCAGCTTGTCACGGTCCGCCCATTCTCCGTTTTCAAAGATCGCGTAGCTGGCATGAAGGTTCATCTTGGGAGTTCCCGGGATCATCGAGAATACCATATCAAGATCTTTCATCAGTTCTGCCGGTGTTCTTGCGCGTCCGGGATAATTTCCTGTTGTCTGAATACCGCCGGTCAGAGGCTTATCGGGATCGGTGTCAAACCCTCGCACATCATCTCCCTGCCAGCAGTGGAGAGAAACAGGCACCTTTTTCAGTCGCCTGATGGCATCATCCGTATCGATACCGAGGGCCGCGTAGCGTTTCTTTGCTTCTTCGTAACTCATGCCTTGTCTACCTCCATTTGTATTTTAAGATTGCCTATCGCAGTGGCTTCAATGGGAAGCGCGATCACCTGCTTCCCGGTCGCTTCTTCTGTCAGACGGTTCAGGAATGTATTTTTCGCCCCTCCGCCTACGATGTAAAGTTGCCGGTATGTTCTGCCTGTATTTCTTTCGATCTCTTCGATCGACTGTCTGTACCCCTGAGCAAGGCTGCGGTAGGCACAGCGGAAATATCCGGAGGGGGAGTCCGGCGGCACATTCAGTTTTTCGTCAAAGGCGGCCCGCATGCTTTCCGGCGCCAGGAAAGACGGATCATTCACATCCACGAGCAGATCATAATCATTTTCGGCAGCCGCTTTTGTGATCTCATTCCAGGACTTGCCCGGACACAACTCATCCCTGAGACAGTTCACGAGCCACATGCCCATGATGTTCTTCTGATAGCGGTTGTATCCTACACCGCCTTCATTGCTGTAATTGGCAGAGCGGCTTTCTTCGCCGGTAAGCGGTGCGGGCGTTTTTACACCGAGAAGGCTCCAGGTGCCGGAGGAGATATACAGTTCATTTCCGGTCATGGGAATACCTTCCACCGCGCTGCCTGTATCATGGGTGGCGCAGAGAACTGCCTTGATCCCTTTGTATTCGCCGATCACTGTTCCCGGCTGCTGCAGGGGATTGAACAGGCGTTCGGGGAGCCCGAGGAGCCTGATGATCTCCTGATCGTATCTACCGGTCCGGGCACTGATCATGCCTCCGGTCGTGGCATTGGTGTATTCATGCGCTTTTTTGCCGCAAAGCTTATACATCAGGTATTCAGGCATCAGCAGAAAATCTGTTGCTTCTTCCAGCCTGCCTGCAGCTTTGTCAGCATAAAGCTGGTAAATCGTATTGAAGGGCTGGTATTGTATACCTGTTCGGCTGTAAAGCTCCGCAAACGGTATCTTGTCATGTACCTGCGGGATAACAGCCCCGGTCCTGCTGTCTCGGTAGGCATAGCAGGGGAGGATCTCGCTGTCTCCGTTCATCAGCACATAGTCAACGCCCCATGTGTCGACAGACAGACTTTCGATCTGAGGAAACATTTGCAGGGCTTCATCAATACCGGCTTTGACATGGGAAACGAGTGCTGAGATATCCCACGTAAGGTGGCCGTCCAGTTCCGTCATGCCGTTTGGAAAACGGTATACCTCCTGCGTAACGAGGCTGCCGTTCTCGGACCATCCCACGATATGCCGGCCGCTGGAGGCGCCGATGTCGATGGCAAGATAACGCTTCATAAGATCCGCTCCGTTCGTTTTACTCATCTTGATCTGATATCAGATCCGCAGGATTGTTTTTCTTCTCGTTTGTTGTATCAATGCGGTTTCTTTGCTCGATCTCATCGGAAGTTTCGGGGCGGTCCCAACCGGCAAGACCTACCAGAAGTGTGCGGCGTGAACCGTCCGGAAGCGCACGCCATTCGGACGGCGTGCATCCGTTGAATTCGATAAAGTGACGGTTATAGCAGCTGAGACTTGTATATCCGACCTGCTCGGCGATGGTATAGATGGCATCTGCTGTTGTCAGAAGCAGGTCACAGCTTTTCATGATACGCACCTGATGGAGATAGGAGAGGGGATTGGTGCCGAACTGCTGCTGAAATTTACGACGGAAATGGGTAGGACTCAGATGACACTCATCCGCCAGCTTTTCCAGGGGAAACTGTTCTGTATAATGAAGATTGATATATTCGAGCGCGGGCGAGAGAACGGAAAGCAGATAGGGGGATTTGCCGGCATCACCAACAGAAACAAAGGAACGGAACAGACGGATGAACAGAACTTCGCATAAACCGTGGATACAGGATATATGATCAGTATCCTTTCGTGAGGCCTCTTCAATAATATCCTCTGTAAGTGATTCGGCCCAGGGGTATTTACTGGAAGGAAGCAGAAGATGGCACTCCGTCAGAAGACTGTGGAACTGCCGCGGTGAGGCGGCTTTGTCCAATACATCCTCACCAAGAAGGCGTTCCGGGTCGATGTGTATGTATTTCCAAGTGCTGCCGGATACTGCATTGGACCATGTGGTATGAGGAACGTTCCTTCCGACAAAAAGAACGTCGCCTTCGTGGAAAGGAAACTCATCCTCACCGAAGCACACTGTTCCGCTTCCGGAAAGGCAGATACCGATTTCAAAACAGTTGTGAATGTGCAGCCTGCTGCTCCTGACAGGGCTAATCTGCCAGTTCATGCGGTTGTGCGTCATCAGAGGCAGGGACGCGGGAAGCTCATAACTGCGGTACTCGATGATGCTTTGCTTGGGTCTTGCCATTTCTCGTTCCCTCCTTTTGTTACTATTATAATATGCAGGGTTGAATTTGACAACCCCAATAATTCTGAAACTGCATAAAAATAGATAAAAATTTACCGTAATATACATAAATCGGCTCTAAATAACACACAATGAGATATTAATGGTTGAAATCAGTCGGAATGAAAACGAAAATGTAATTGTATGAAGAACACGTTGACGTTATAATTTCAGTGTGTTGAGTTTTGAACATATAACGGATGTGCACAAATACAGAAAGCAGGTAAACGTCATGGATCAGTATGCAAAGGGCAGTTTTACACTGCCGGGTGAAGCTGGATATGAAGACCTGACGCTGAAGATGGCTGAAATGTGGGGAGCTGATGTCATCCGCGACAGTGACGGCACAAAACTGTCCAAACAGATCACTGACGCCGGGTACAGAATTTACTCCACGATATGTATCATCCGTGAACATAATGCTTTCGCGCAGGCTCATCCGGATGCGCAGCAGCAGTGTTTCCTTTGTTCTGATCCCGTTATTGCTGTAAATGAAACTTTTTCGATCGATCTGCTCTCTGGCTATTTTGAGGAGCAGTTCACGATCAATGACAGTGATGAATCGATCGCTTTCTGGCAGGTGTGGGATCGCACAGAAGACCGTCTGCTGGATGTTTCTTCCTGGAAATACGAGAATGGAAAAGTCATGGTATCTGACTGCGTGCCGTTTCACCGCTATACAGTTTCTTTCCTGTGCTACCGCATTTGGGAAGAGATCAATATGTACAATCATACGACCAATCACTGGACGAGTGAGCATCTGCGTCAGCTGGATCCGAGGCATCCTCTGGCCTGGGAATATCTGCAGGACTGGCTTAGAAAATGGTGTGAAGCCAATCCGAAGACGGATGTGGTGCGCCTGACATCGCTCTTTTACAATTTTGTCTGGATCTTTGGTGATGATATCCGCCGCCGTACCCGTTTCTGTGACTGGGCAAGTTATGACTTTACTGTGAGTCCCGCTGCGCTGAAAGCCTTTGAAAAGGAATACGGATATGCGCTGACGGCAGAAGATTTCATCAATAAGGGAAAGCTTCAGGCGACCCACCGTGTAC
>PITV01000036.1 GCA_017577285.1 Clostridiales bacterium | reverse complement strand
AGGCAAAGTATTTCATTGCCTTTTCTTTGGACCACGTCTCCTTTGTAAAAGGCAGGTCCGCATCAACGATCCGGTGCATCTCATTTTCCATTGCCGACAGATCTTCCGGTGTTGCGGTGTAACCGATGAAATGCATATAAACACCGTACCCGAGGCTGTTATCGATGCGGATCCTTTTTCCAGGGAACAGGCGTTTAGCAGCAAGAAGCAGCACAAAGCGAAGAGAACGCTCATAAATGCGCCTTCCCTCCTCGTTCTGGAAAGTGATAGGATGGATACGGAGATCTGTTTCGACAACGGCATTCAATTCTATAGCGCTTCCGCCGCAGAAACAACCAAGTGCATCCTTTTCACCCGACATCTCCCGGATGATCTCATCCAGTCTCATAGGGCGGTCAAATTCCTGTTTCCGGTCATTCATCGTTATGGTATACATTACTTGCTATACCTCCGCTTCATTTGTCCGTTCGTATCTGAATCCCGCAGTTTACTGCTCCTGCAAAGCCAGTTTCTGTCTCCACTGAAGCATCTTTGTTGAAATATACGCCTTGCTTTGCTCTTCACTCAACTGTGTGCCGCGGATCATGATCGCTTTTCCTTCCTCGTTTTTCGAGAAACGGATCCGGCTGAATACGAGGCCGTGCTGAGGGCATTCGCACAGGGCTACCATGCTGCCGTCACGCTGCTTTACATACCCTTCACTCAGTTCCAGTTTCTTTCCGCAGGAAGGACAGTTGGGCGTCATTGCCGCCGCGGACTGCATTCCGTCCTGGGTGTTTTTTACTTTCACAATGATCTGACACTCTTTTTTCTTCTCGATGTGCTGAAGTTTACGGGGCGCCAGAGGATAATTCAGCACTTTTTCCGGTTCAGGGAAGGTCGAGAAAATGAGTGCCGTATAATAGGCATCATTGACCGCGTTATGGAACGGACGGCTGTCTTCATCTGGACAGATATTCATTTGTTCCATAGCAGCTTTCAGCCCCTTGCGGTCTTTGCTGTTTCCGTTCAGTTCACCATAAAGGCGCTGAAGATCATACATTGGTTTCAGCTGCGTTTCACACTTGAAAAAAGTCATATTCTGATAAAGCACAGAAATATCATCACAACCCCATGTCAGAAGGACATAGTCTTCCCCGCACCACTCGCTGAAAGTTTCCATAGCCTCACAGAATTCCGGTGCGTCCTCCAGATCTTCCTGCTCGATATGGGTGATACGGCGGATCCTCGGGTTCAGTTTTGTATAATACACGGGACGGATAAAATGGCTGAATGAATCGACCACATTCAGGTATTCGTCTACTTTGACTGCCCCTATCTGTATCAGTTCAAACATCAGTTTCCCGCCAACGGCTTTATAGGCAGGGCTTGAATAAGATGTAGGCTGATTCCATTCCAGATCAAGTACGATATATTGCATTTCAGATCACATATTCCTGTCCGGTCAGCAATGCTGACCTGTTGTGATATATTTTTCTCGGGTTACCCGGCAAATTCCGCAGCGCATTTTCCGGCAAGCACGCCTGTAGAGAATGCTATCTGCAGATTGTAGCCGCCGGTCCGCGCGTCCACATCCAGCACTTCTCCTGCAAAGAAAAGGCCGGGCAGCTTTTTGCTCATCATTGTTGACGGCGAAATTTCCTTTACTGATACGCCGCCTCTTGTTATGATCGCTTCAGAATATGACCTGAGCGATGCGGGCTTCAGAGGTATTTCCTTCAGCATCTTCACGATATGCTGACGGTTCTGAGCGCTCACCTGCGCACACCGCATTCTTCCATCGATTCCTGTCAGCTTGGCAAACAGTTCTGACAGGCTGCCTGGCAGCATGCCTCGGTATATCCTGTTCAGCTCTCCCGAACCGTTCTGGATAAGTTCCCTTTTGAGCCTTTCATCCAGCTGCTGTTCACTCAGTGCCGGTTTCAAATCAATGAAGATCTGTGTATCGTTCAGATCCGTCCCGGCAAGAACACTGCTCAGGTTAAGTACAAGCGGTCCGGATATTCCGTAATGAGTAAACAGCATTTCACCTTGTTCATCAAAAAGCAGTTTATTGCCTCTCAACGCGCTTAGTGAAACATTCTTCAGGCTCAATCCTGTAAGTATGGCGGGCCATGTTTCTTCCGTCTCGATTCCTGTCAGAGAGGGAAAACACTGTGTGACTTCCAAACCAGCTTCTTTTGCAAACCGGTAACCGTCCCCTGTAGATCCGGTTGAGGGATAAGACAGTCCGCCTGTTGCAATGATCACGGCTTTGCACAGCAGAGTCACTTTATCCGTTATAACCTTGAACATGCCGGATCCATCTGCAAAAATGCCTTGTACGGAGGTATGCAGCCGTATTTTTCCGCCTGCTTTCAGGATGCCTTTTTCCAGTGCTCTTGTAATGTCACTTGCCTTGTCGCTTTGCGGAAAAACTCTCCTGCCACGTTCAACTTTCAGCGGACAGTTCAGTTCCTCCAGCAGTGCCATCATATCCCGCGGCATGAAGTTTCGGAGTGAACTGTAGAGAAACCTTGGATTTCTTGGCACTTCATGCAGGAACGTATCCAGATCAGGACAGTCATTAGTCACATTGCATCGGCCTTTGCCGGTAATGTATACTTTTTTGCCCAGCTTTTCATTTTTTTCAAGAAGGATCACATCAGCGCCTTCACGGGCGGCGAACAGCGCCGCGATCATTCCCGCAGCTCCCCCGCCGATCACGCAAACATCGATCACTTTACT
Organism: Clostridiales bacterium; assembly: GCA_017577285.1. GTDB lineage: Bacteria > Bacillota > Clostridia > Christensenellales > Aristaeellaceae > ZC3RG03. The sequence continues at coordinate 13,545 of PITV01000036.1, read as the reverse complement.
TGATATCTCTTCCGGCGTATACACTGTGGGCACCCCAGATCTCTTCAAGCCGTTCAAAATTGCTGTTTACTTCTTCTTTCTTCTCAAGGGCCAATGCGATCAGGAGTGCGTTGATCACTGAAAGCGGCGCCACAAGAGAATCAACGAAAGATGCCATATCTGTATGAGCACAGAGGCAGACATCAGAATGCTCTGTCAGCGGGCTCATTGCTCCGTCTGAGATCCCGATGACGGTTGCCCCGTTCTGGCGTGCAAAGCGCATTGCTTCGATCGTTCTGCTGGAATACCGCGGGAAGCTGATACCGATCAGCACATCGTCCTTCCTGATACGCGCGATACTTTCAAAAACATCTGTGCTTGCAGCTGCAACGACACGGACATCATCAAACATGAAGTGCAGATAATAACCAAGAAACTGGCTGAGAGGAGCAGCTGAACGCAATCCGAGAACATAGATCGTACGAGCGGGCAGGATACTCTCTACAGCCTTGCTGAAATCCTCTGTACTGCTTTCGTCTATAGTGAGCCTGATATTATGCATATCCGCTTTCAGCACTCTGGAAAGAACTTCTTTTTTGTCGATATCACTGCTCATTTCAAAGCGCTGTGCACTTGTAAGGCGGTGTCTCACCTGCTCCTGCAGCGCCTTCTGCATTTCAGGATATCCGTCATAGCCCAGTGCCATCGCAAAACGAACTACAGTGCTTTCGCTCACTCCGACATGATCGCCAAGAACAGAAGCGGTCATGAATACTGCTTTATCATAGTGCTGTTCTATATAGTCAGCAATGCGGCGATGTCCTTTGCTGAGTCTTTTTCCGCTCAGGTTCAGTTTACCGATCAGATCCTTTTCTTCCAACGTGATCACACTCCCGTATGGTACTATACATGATTCACAGTGAAAAATCAAGTTTTTTGCAATATATCCTGCATTTTTCCTTCAAGAAGATCATTGTTGCATATATACTGTGAAATAAACGAACAGGTGGGTATTCCTTTCCTCAACAGATACAGATCACTGCCTTCCTGCGGTTCTTCGATGTTTTCACCTTTTCCGAGCCAGAAATACTTCTCGCCATGCGGATTATGGCAGGTGATATACTTGTCTACATAAAATGCATAACTGAGCGGGCAAAGTCTCATTTGGGGCCATGTATCCGGATCGACAGCAGGGAAATTGATATTGACAACCCCCATGCGTGGAAAATCGGTATGTATCAGTTTTTCAGCCATCCCGACAGCTTTTTCTGCTGCCGCGTCCAGCTGAATTTCATCCGCTCCCCTTGCAATAGATACCGCAAGGGATGGAATATACATCATTGCCGCCTCACGGGCTGCACAGACGGTTCCGCTGTAATAGATCCCGCTTCCGACATTCTCCCCGTCATTGATCCCGGAAATGCAGAAATCGATCTTTTCTCCGGCGAACAGTTCTTTTGATATCCGGATGCAGTCTGCCGGTGTTCCATACACAGCATAAGAGAGTATCTGTTCCGTATTTTCCATACATTTTGTCACGATCGGTGATGTCAGTGTGATATGCTGCGAATTGGCGCTGCACTGGCTGACCGGAGCGCTCATCAGCACCCTGTGTCCTCTTCTGAGGCATGCATCTGTCAGAGCCTTTATGCCCTTAGAAGAAATACCGTCATCATTTGTAAGCAGGATGTTCATGCCCGTTTCTCCATTCTTTTCTGTTCGTTTTTTCCAGAACCGTATCTGCGTATATTATCAAAAATCAGCATGGCCACTGTAACGGCAAGAGCGATCGCCAGTATGCCGGAAAGCGCGTCTACGCCTGATGCTGCGCCTTCAATGTATTCTCCCTGAGTGATTTTAAGCATCGTGCGATACAGCCCCAATCCGGGGACAAGCGGGATCAGACAGGATGTAATCAGCATCGTTGCCATGCATTTCATGATCCGGGCAAGCACTTCGCAGGAAACCGCTATCATCAGGGCGGCAACGAAATACGCGATGGTACCCTGATTCATGCCGATGAACAAAGTATATCCGATCGTTCCAAGCAGACCACTGATCAGCACCGTCTTCCTGGGCTGGTTAAGCAGAAATCCGAATGCAACAGAAGCAATAAAGCACCCGCCCAGACGCCATGCCACATGGATCTCATCAAAACTGACCTGTTCGTTGTTCCCCCACATGCGAAGCATGATACCTGCGCCGACCGCCAGCATAACAGCAGTCAGCAGTGCTTCCATCAGTCTTGCTCCTCCTGATACCAGATCACCGCGTATCGTATCACGGATTGCGGCAGTCATCGCCAGCCCGGGAACGAACGGCATCAGAACTCCCGATATGGCGGATTCTGTTTTAAGCCCGGGAAGAAACAGCGCGAATATCAGCACTTCAAGGGTGGAAAGAAATCCCATTGTCATAGCGCTCAGGAGAGTCGGCATACGGTGTCTGGAATAGAAATACATACAAAGCTGACAGCTCGCTCCGCAGAAAAGCGATACTAAAAATTCTCTCCAGCTGCCGCTGAACATAACGCAGAAAAAAGCACTGCTTACAGCACATGCCAATATCAGGATCCATAATTTAAGTCCGGAATCATTTTCGATCTTTTTCAGTTCATGCACAGCGTATTCCGCGTCCATACTGCCTGCGGCTACTGCTCTGGATACGGCATTGCACTTATTCATTTTCTCCAGATTGATGCCTTTTGAATGAATGCGGATAAGACGTGTATATGTTTCATCACCACGCTGGACTGTCATAATAACACCTGTCGGCATGGCAAAAACCTGTGCGTTTTCAAGTTGAAAACCATTGCACATATATTCTGCCGTTTCTTCAGCACGGTATATCTCGCCGCCGCTTTCAAGGATGATCCTTACAGCAGTACAAACCGCGTCCAATGCCAGCTTTTCGCTCTCCATATGTTCCGCCTCCGCGCGCTTAACAGCGATCATATCGCGCGTTAGTGATTATAACAGAATTTACACTTTGATACAATTCCATTTCGCATGTATTTATTGTATAATATACATGAATGAATGCTGTAAAGGAGTTAAACGTGAGATTCACTGTAGATGGCGTTCCTTTCGAGGCAAAATCAAAGCCCGATCTGGATTTTCTCGGTCTGTACGGTAAAGTATTCTGCGTGTTTGATCAGGCCGTTTCCGGGAATCTGTGTTTCGGCGTTGACGGGCCTTATGGAAAACTGTTTATAAAGTATGCCGGGGCGGAAACTGTGAATTCGACCCGCCGTATTACTGACGCTGTCGATACATTGAAAGCGTCTGTTGAAATATACAGCAACATTCACCCATCCATGCTCAGAATGTTCTCTTACGGACAGACATCCTCCGGATATGCAACCGTCTTTGAATGGTTTGACGGAAAGCCGCTGCGGCCCATGCCCCTTTTTCCGGATTCCATACGCGCGCATGTTCAGATGCTGCCCATGATACAGAAACTTTCGCTCCTTGATTCTGTGTTCGATCTTCATATCTTTCTGGCCGAAAAAGGATATATGGCTTCAGATTTTTCTGATGCGAATGTGCTGATCGATCCGTTTGCATGCACATTGAAAGTATGCGATCTGGATCGTTATATCCGTTATCCGGCAGCAAACATTACAGGACGAATGCCGGGTGATGCAGACTTTCTCGCACCTGAAGAGTTTGTTCGGGACGCAATGATCACCCAGCGTTCTACAGTATACAAGCTGGGAAAGTTGGCATTTTCATTTCTCGGTACAGACGGAAAAGATGATATTTCCAGTTGGACAGCACCACAGTCACTTTATTCCATTGCTAAACAGGCATGCGATGATCTGCCTGAGAAAAGGCCTCCATCCGTTGCTGATTTTGTAGAATTATGGAGGCAGGAGATCGGAAGGCTGTATATAAGATAATTTCAACAATATCCCGCCATTATAAAGAGAACCGGCAGAGCAACACCCTGCCGGTTTTCTTTATTTTATTCCGGTCGATCCGAAACCGCCTCTGTCCGGACCGGTCAGTCTTTCTACGCTTTCGAAGACCACATTTTCCATCTTTTTTATCAGCCTGAACTGGCAGATACGCTCATCAAACTCTACAACAGTATCTCTTGTCGCGTAAGCATTGAACCGCCAGATATCATTGTCACCGCAATAACTCTCGTCAATGATCCCGCAGGAATTCGCAAGCAGAAGTCCGTGATTTTTGAATGTCGAGGATCGCGGCAAAAGATGCGCCTCATAACCCTCCGGCAGTTCCATGGAAACACCGAGAGAAATCATGCGATGTTCTCCGGCTTTCAGCTCCACCCGTTCAGCGCACCGCAGATCAATCCAGTCTCCCTGAGGCAGTTTTTCAAGCGGAGTGATCGGGGCATGATAATGGATCTTTATATTCATTGCGCCACCTTGTTTTTGCATCTTTTCTTCACAGCTGCTTCCACAGATTCATAATCCTCTTCCGGGATGCACAGAATCACAGGAGACATATGCGGCGTGTGGTACAGATAAATACGTCCGTTGCGCGGCGAAAGCTTCACCTTGCATACATCATTCCATGCAAGGCTTACCTCATTGGACATAACAAGTTCTGAACCGTCCGGCTGCGGGCATATCTTCTTTTCATCATAAGTCTGAAGACGTGACCAGCTGTGCAGCCTTGAAGGTTTGTGCCAGCGCGCAATACGAACTCCGGTATACTCCATCGTATACCAGACGCTTTCCCGTCCCTGCAGAAGAAGATCGATCAGCACCAGTACAGCACCAAGCGGAAAAACTCCCAGAATAAACGGAAGCATGCTTACAAACCTGCCGATCTCACCGCTGATGGCACAAAATGCAAAACAAATAATTGTCAGCAGCGTTACCAGAGCAAGCAGGACACAAATAACTGTTTTCCATGTAAGTGTGTCAGATGCGGGAACCCGCAGGATCGTCCAGATATGCCTGTATACTGATGTCGTAAGAGATTTTCCGCAACCCTCGCATACCGGTCCCGGATTCAGCCTGTCACATTTTGAGCAATAATATCCTGTCATACGATCAAACTCTTGCCGGTCATTTCGGCGGGCACCTTGATGCCCATAGCATCAAGCATTGTGGGCGCGATATCAGCCAGCCGTCCGCCTTCCCTCAGCTTTCTGCTCACCAGAGCAGGATCGCAGGCGATAAACGGAACAGGATTGGTGGTATGCGCAGTAAAGGGTTCTCCGGTCTTGGGATCGATCATCTGATCGGCATTGCCGTGATCGGCGGTCACAAAGGCACGTCCGCCCATCTTCAGTATCTCTTTCACCAGAATGCCAACGTCCTTATCTATCTCTTTCACAGCGGTCACAGCGGCATCCATCACACCTGTATGGCCTACCATGTCGCAGTTGGCATAGTTCAGGATCATCACATCATACTTACCGCTATCGATCAGTTCCAGTGCTTTCTCTGTAACTTCCGGGGCACTCATTTCGGGCTTCATATCGAAGGTAGCAACTTTAGGACTGTCGATAAGGAAACGGTCTTCCATGGGGTTGGGGGCTTCCACACCGCCATTGAAGAAGAATGTGACATGAGCATATTTCTGTGTTTCAGCAATATGCGCCTGTGTCATATTGAGAGCGGCAAGGTACTGTCCCAATGTATTGTCCATGCTGGCAGGCGGATTTACGACTTTCAGTTCCGTAAATGTCGCATCATACTGTGTCATTGAAACAAACTGTACAGGGATCAGCCCCTTCCTGCGCTCAAAGCCGGTAAAATCAGCCTTAATGAATGCGCGGGTGATCTGGCGTGCGCGGTCGGGACGGAAATTAAAGAACACGATACTGTCCCCAGCATTGACCTGAGCAACAGGTTTTCCGTTTTCGCAGATCACAGTGGGGATCATAAACTCATCAGTTTTGCCATTGGCATAGCTGTTCTTTACAGCCTGTACGGGATCGGTCTCCTGAATGCCCTCCCCCATCGCAATAGCATTATATCCCTTTTCAACACGGTCCCAGATATTATCGCGGTCCATTCCCCAGAATCTTCCCTGGATGGATGCAACCCGTCCAACACCGATCTCGCTGATCTTGTCCTGCAGCTGCTGCATATATTCAGCAGCAGATGTAGGAGGCACATCACGACCATCCAGCAGGCAGTGAACAAACACGTTTTTCAGTCCGCGCATCTTCGCCATTTTCAGCAGAGCATAAAGATGAGTGTTGTGACTGTGCACGCCGCCGTCTGAAAGCAGTCCCATCAAATGAAGAGAGCCGCCATTGGCTTTTACAGTATCCATTGCCCAGATCAGAGGTTCCTTTTCAAAGAAAACGCCGTCCTGAATGTCCTTGGTGATCCTTGTAAGTTCCTGATACACGATACGGCCTGCACCGATATTCAGGTGTCCTACTTCGCTGTTGCCCATCTGTCCGTCAGGCAGTCCCACATCCATCCCGCTGGCTCCCAGCTGAGTGGTAGGAAACTGCTTCATGAGCTTATCCAGTTCAGGTGTTCCAGCTGTATATATGGCATTTCCATTGGTTTCAGGATTGATCCCGAATCCGTCCATGATGATCAGTGCAGTCATTTTCTTGTTCATTTTTATACTCCTTTGAACAGGACGTTACCGTTCCGTCCGTGTTCTGATTCATTTCGGAATTACACATATCCCGACATCATATATTATATCAGTTTATTGCCTGTGTTTCAAGATAAAAAGATGCCTGTTTCCGGACATATTTGACTTCAAAGCATGTGAATATCCTTTTCATTGACAAAAAACATATTTATGATATGATATATAGGGTATTTTTACCTATTAAATGCAAACAGAAGAACATAGAAATCAGCCTGCTTCTGAACATGAATCACTTTATTAAAGGAGATGCCGTCATTTGCAACTTCCCCTCGAGAATATGGATATGTATCTTTCCCTGTTCGGAATGAACGACCGGAATGTGACCACACTGGAACAGGAACTGGATGTAACGATCTCCCTGCGCGGACAGGATCTGATCATAAAAGGTGAAGAAGAAAACAGACAGCTGGCCTCACGAGCCACTGAAAAACTGATGCAGCTGGTACGCAGAGGCGAGGTCATCGATCCGGGAAGGATCCGCTATATCGTTGCTCTGCTCAAAGATGGAAAAGCAGAAACAGTAGATGAGATACTTGAGGATGTTGTCGCTGTAACCCACAGAGGGCGCCGCATCCGCGCAAAAACGATCGGTCAGCGCGAGTATGTGGACAAGGCCAGAAAGAACACTCTTACGATCGCTGTAGGCCCTGCCGGAACCGGCAAAACCTATCTCGCAATGGCACTTGCAGTGGTTGCACTCAAGAATAAAGAAGTTGAGCGCATCGTTCTTACACGTCCCGCTGTTGAAGCAGGAGAGCGTCTCGGGTTTTTGCCCGGTGATATGACACAAAAAGTCGATCCTTATCTCCGTCCCCTTTTCGATGCCCTTTATGAGATCATGGGAGTCGAAAGTTATCAGCGTCTTACTGAACGCGGTACTCTGGAGATCGCACCGCTCGCGTTCATGCGCGGCAGAACGCTGAACGATGCATTCATCATCCTTGATGAAGCTCAGAATACAACACCTGAACAGATGAAAATGTTCCTCACCCGTCTGGGTGAAGGCAGCCGCTGCATCGTTACAGGCGATATATCCCAGATCGATCTTCCGAAAGGACATACAAGCGGACTGATCCAGGCACTTGATGTACTGAAAGATGTCAAGGGTATCGGCATTCAGTATCTGAATGACAGAGATGTCGTTCGTCATGAGCTGGTTCAGCGTATCGTACGGGCCTATGATGAATTCGAGAACAGAAAGAATATTTCTGTTCCGGACAAGGCAGACTAACAGGAGGTAAAACTCATGACAGAAAACAACATTCCTCTGCCCGAGCTGGAGGGTTCTTCTGCAAACACCAAGAAGAAAAAGGAAAGAAAGGAACGTCCTTCTCTTTCACTGCGTTCTCCCGGAACGCAAAAGCTGCTGATCATCGTGATCACCATTGTTTTGATGACCGCGATGTTCATCGTATCCATCATTCCCAAACGCTATGATATGGAAATCGGTTCTGTTGCATATGCAACCGTAAGAGCATACAAGAACTGCATCGATACCGAGAAAACAAATCAGTTGCTGAGAGCAGCTGAAGAGGATGCAAACCAGCATAAGGTTTACAACTCTGTCGATAATGCCGCGTCCAGATCTAAAAGGAATATTGATAATGTCTTTATCAGGCTGAATGCTGTACGCCAGTATGCCTGCAGTCTGGATCCGCTTTTGAATGGCGACTCAGCACAAGGTGAAAATGATCAGCCGGTCATTACACACAGTACAATATCCGACTATACAGCAGATGAACTTCAGCATGCCAGGGAATTACTGAGCAGCAAAACAAGTGACGAAGCCGGTCAGGATACGCTTCCCCCTATCGATCTGAGTGATGATGAACTTATCCGCGTTATGAATTCTGATGAAACAGAATTGGAAATTCTTCATGCTCAGCTTCTGGCCGGAATTCCGGAGGATGATCTGTATGAAGTAAAATCCGAGAATCTGGAATCCTTCATAACAGGTATCGTTTATCCCGAAGGTATGGCTTTAATAGAAGGACAGACATCCCCAGATAGTGACGGACTTCTTTTGTCGATCGGGCTCAAGATCATGTCTGCATGTGTTGAGCCCAGATACTATGTGGACGAAAAGGCGACAGAGGATAAAAAACAGGCTGCGCGTGACAGTGTTGAACCTGTCATTATCTATCAGGGAGACCCCATTGTAAGAGAAGGCGAGACCGTATCCGCTGAAAAACATCAGATCATGGAAGATATGGGGCTTCTTGTCAATGGACCTCATGTCGACCCGGGAATCTACATCGGCGGTGGACTTCTGGTTATAACGATCATGCTGATCGCGGTTTTCCTCCTCTTTGTTATCAAGCCTGATCCGAACATCGAAACATCACGCGTTCTGATCTCCGGAATCATGCTGGTCGGCGACTTTGCCCTGTGCATCCTCGCAAAGAGATTCAGTATTTATATCGCGCCTATCCTTCTTGGAGCCATGATCCTTTCATCCATGGTAAGTCTCAGAAGCGGAATGATCATGAACATCGTTCTGAGTATTCTTGTATCCTCGCTTACAGCCGGCGGAAGCGATTCCTTCTCTCAGCAGATGATCATCATCACGATCGCTAACATTCTGGGTGGCACCGTTGCCTGCATGATCGTGAGGAATGCCACATCCCGTCTGCGCGCGCTTATATGCATCCCGTCTGTTGCCGCGATCCACGCTGTTGTCTGTCTGGCCATCAATATGATGACCAGCAGCGATGTGTATGCTTCCATGACTGATATCGGATATCTCAGCATCGGCACCGCCGTCAGTGTACTGCTGTTCATCGCGCTTCAGCCGATCTTTGAATCTGTTTTCAATCTTCCGACACAGACAAAACTGATCGAACTTTCCAATCCCAATCATCCGCTTCTCAAGCGGCTGGTGCTTGAAGCTCCCGGCACTTATCATCACTCGCTGATGGTCGCCAATCTGGCTGAAGCATCCGCAGAGGCGATCGGTGCCAATCCCCTGCTTGCGCGCGTCGGCGGATATTTCCATGATGTGGGCAAGCTGATGCGCCCGCTTTTCTTCAAGGAAAATCAGGTTGGTGAAGAGAACGCTCACGATCATACAGATCCGCAGGTTTCCGCCGCGATCCTGACCGCTCATCCCGGGGATGGCGTTTCCATTGCAAAAGCATACCGTCTGCCAAAGGCCATACAGCAGATCATTGCAACACATCACGGAAATTCTCCTGTCATGTACTTCTACAGCAAAGCTTTACAGCAGGCTGAAGGAAAAGATGTCAATATCGATAATTTCCGGTATAACGCTGCGCTTCCGTCAACACGTGAAAGCGCGATAATCATGATCTGCGATACGATAGAAGCGGCAGTACGCAGTATGAAGAATCCTTCCCCGGAAGAGATCGAGGAGTTCATTCATAAGCTGATCAGAGGTAAGATCGAAGACGGTCAGTTGTCTCAGTCTCCCCTTACGCTTCAGGATATCGACAAGATCATCAACACCTGTGTAAAGCAGATGACCGGCGTTTTCCATGAACGCATTTCGTATCCCGATCCTCCTCAAAAGGAAACATCAAGACATTCCCGTTCAAAGGCGACTCCGCCTGTTGAACCTCCAAAGAATGTGCCGATGACAAAACCTGAATACAAAACGCCTGCCGCACCCGCTGCAGCCGTTTCCGCAAAACCGCCTGTCGCCGCAGTTCCTGCTGCACCGAAGACAGTCTCCCCTGCTGCCGTTGCAGTTCAGGCTCCCGCGCCTGTTGTCGCTCCTGTTGTACTGAAACCCGTTGAAACTTCAGAAGAGAACATTGCTATACAGCAAACCCTTCCCATCAAAGAACTGACTCCTTCCGAGGTCAAAGTCGTAATGCCTGAGAAGGAAGCACCGATTCCAGTTATTGATCCTCCCATGCCTGTTTTTCAGCCTGTTCTTTTAGATGAACTTCTTAAAAGCAGCAAACCGGCTAGCAATGATACACCCGCATCTGTTCCGGCAGAACCGCAAGTATCTTCTGATCCGGCCGATCCTTCTGAAAGCGGTGACAGGCCATCATGCTGATGCTGTTTTTTGAAACACAGGAGATCGATATCAAAGAAAAAGCAGAAAGAACAGCTGACTGCTGTTTCTCAGCAGAATCCGTGCCTGTTCCTGTATTTGCGAATGTTACTTTTGTTGACGATGAGGAGATTCACAGGATCAATCTGGAACAGCGCGGTGTTGACCGGGCAACTGATGTTCTCTCTTTTCCCACGGTAAACTATGAAAACGGAAAGACCGCGCGTGACAGCAAGTTCAGGCTTCTGCGTGAATATGACCCGGACGCAAAGGCCAGTTTTCTGGGCGATATCATCATTTCTCTTCCTCATGCGAAAGCACAGGCCAATGAATACGGGCACAGTGAGGAACGCGAGATCCTTTATCTTATAGCGCACGGTTTGTTCCATCTGATGGGATATGACCATATGACAGACAACGACAGGGAGGTTATGCGTGCCATGGAAGAAAAAGCATTGAATGCCGCGGGAGAAAACCGTGTTACTGATGATGAACTGATACATATGGCTTGGGATGCCATGCAGTTTTCCTATTCCCCGTATTCAAAATACAAGGTAGGGGCTGCCCTACTTTGCAAAGATGGAAAAGTGTATACCGGGTGCAATATCGAAAATGCCTCCTACGGCGCAACAAACTGCGCGGAACGTACCGCTCTCTTTAAAGCCGTCAGTGAAGGCGAAAAAGAATTTATCGCAATCGCGATCACATCCGAGAAAAGTATCCCCTGGCCCTGCGGGATCTGCCGTCAGGCGCTGTCCGAGTTTGCTCCGGATCTTCGCGTTATTGCTCACTGGCCCGGCGGAACTGAAGAAATGAATCTTCAGCAGCTGCTCCCCGGTTGCTTCGCGCCATCCACCGGCCTGCTTGATATTCTTGGAAAAGATTGATCCGTTCATGCTTTTCTGTTATCCCTGATCCGGCGGGTATGCCGGATGATTATCTCATATAAGGAAGGTAGAATATGTCTGAAAACAAGGAATTCCGCTCCGGATTTGTCGCCATCGTGGGCCGTCCCAATGTGGGCAAATCCACTCTCCTCAACACGCTTGTCGGTGAAAAAGTCGCCATCGTGTCCTCCCGTCCTCAGACAACGCGCAACAAACTGATGGGTGTTATGGGTGGCGATAACTGTCAGATCGTTTTCGTTGACACGCCCGGCATGCATACGCCCCGTACAAAACTTGGCGAGTTCATGGTCAACTCCATTCAGGAAGCCATGGATGGCATCGATGGATTGATGGTACTTTTGGATGTCACCGCCATCGGCCCGCACGACCGCAGCATCGTTCAGGAAATGTCAAAGAAGGATGTGCACAAGGTGCTTGTGCTGAACAAGACCGATCTGAAGGAACCAAAGGATCTTCTGGCGATCATTGATGAATTCAAGGACGCTGGATATGATGCCATCCTTCCCATCAGTGCAAAGACCGGCGACGGAGTAGACGCGCTCAAGAAGGAGCTCTGCGCCCATCTTCCTGCTGGTCCCAAGTATTTCCCCGATGACATGCTTACAGATCAGCCCGAGCGTGATATCTGCGCTGAACTGATCCGTGAAAAAGCTTTGCGCAATCTTCGTGATGAAGTTCCCCACGGTATCGGTGTGGAGATGATGCGCATTGAGAAAAAGAATGAGCATTTCATGGAGATTGATGCCACGCTTTACTGCGAAAAACAGAGCCATAAGGGAATCATCATCGGTAAGAAAGGCGCCATGCTCCAACTGATCGGAACACAGGCCAGACAGGATATTGAAAACCTGCTCGGGATGCATGTAAACCTCCAGTTGTGGGTAAAGGTGCGTCCTGACTGGAGGAATTCTGATGAGGATCTGAAGACGCTCGGCTATACCGATTACTGATCCGCCTCATTACCAGAATGATATGCAGTCTTTCCTTCCCAGGTCATTTAAGTTCCCTTGCCAACAGGATGAAAATCTTGTAATATTCATTTTTGCAGTATGATCTGCAATCAAATTACGGAGGAAGCAATATGGAATACGGTTATTTCGATGACAAAAACAGAGAGTATGTCATTACCCGTCCCGACACTCCTTACCCCTGGATCAATTATCTGGGAAGCGAAGATTTCTTTTCCCTGATGAGCAACACTTCGGGCGGCTATACGTTTTATAAAGATGCGCGCTTGATGCGTCTGACCCGTTACCGTTATAACAGTGTTCCCACCGATGTGGGCGGGCATTATTTCTATATCAATGACAACGGAACCGTATGGAATCCCGGCTGGCAGCCTACAAAAACGCCACTTGATTCCTACGAATGCCATGTCGGCACAGGCTACACCCGCATCATTTCAGAAAAGAACGGTATCAGGGCCGAACAGACAGTTATGGTGCCCCGCGGCTACACTGCCGAGGTAACACGTGTTACCCTCGAAAATACGACTGATACAGACAAGAATATCAGCCTGTACAGTTTTATTGAATTCTGCCTGTGGAATGCTCAGGATGACTCCACTAATTTCCAGCGCAATTTTGCATTGGCTGAGATGGAATTTGAAAACAACGGAAGTGTCATCTATCATAAGACTGAATACCGCGAACGCCGCAATCACTACGCTGTTTATGCCGTGAATGTCCCCGTGGACGGTTATGATACCGATCGTGAAAGCTTTATCGGCCTGTATAACGGTTTCGGCAATCCCGATGTTGTTATGAACGACTGTCCCGGGAATACCGATGCGCACGGATGGGCACCCATTGCCAGCCATTGTATCCGCCGGCAGATCAGACCGGGTGAAAAAGTTAGTTTCATCTTTACCCTTGGCTATTGCGAGAATGAACGGGATAAGAAATTCATTGCCCCAAACATCATCAATAAAGAACCCGCCCACAAACTGCTGGCTGAATTCATGACCGATGAACAGTTTGATGAAAAGTTTACCTCGCTGCAGAAACATTGGGACAGGCTGCTTTCACATTTCACC
>PITV01000035.1 GCA_017577285.1 Clostridiales bacterium | reverse complement strand
GTGTAGCGGTAGCCCCACAGGGCTTCGATCAGCTTCCGGTCCCACAGCATGGGGTCCAGCGGCGCCAGGAATTCGAGACGGGGTTTTGCATCGGTCTCATTCCTCAGCACCTTTTCCATCAGGGGGATATCGATGGACAGCAGGTACAGCGCGTTGCTGATACCTTCCACCTTTACAGGAGCGATCTCACCGGCATCCTCCAGTTTCCTGAATGCATCCTCTCGCTGTTCCGGGGTCATATCGATGCCCAGCCAGGCGTCGGAGCGTCTGTTCCACAAAAGCCCGACGGCACCGATGCGGCGTCTGATCCGCCAGCGGAGGAAGACGGCGTCATCCGGGTTCGGATCCGGCGCGTTCAGGAGCGCGGGGTCGAAATACTCGTCCGCCAGGTCATAGTATTTTCTCGAGCCCGTCTTGTGATGGATGAGCAGCACGCCGTCAGTGTACAGCTGCTCCAGCACCGACCGGGCTGCCTGGGATTCCTTGTGCCAGTTCCCGCTCCAGTGCATGGAGGAGTGCCAGTAGACGGTGCCCTCGACGGGCAGGGTGTCGCTGCTGACGGGGCCGTGCTTGCGGATATAGGAAACGGCTTTCTCTTCCAGCCCGGGGATGCCTTTGAACTGCCGTCCCATCTCACGGCTCCGCTGCCGGTATCTTTCGAAGCAGGGCCAGTCCTCCCTTGCCCATATCGCCAGTTCCTTGTCGCAGTAATCCACCAGGGAGCGGTCCTTGTACAGAAGCGCCGCCAGCGTCTTCTTTGTAAAACCCTTCACCCGGGACTGCAAGGTCAGCTCGGCATTCTTTCCGCATACATCCACCGGGTCATACTGAATACAGCCCGCCTGCCTTACATACGCCAGAGCGCCTTCCTTCCCGGTGAAGCGGTATGCCCCGAGAAGCCCCTGCTTTGTGAGGATAAAACGCTTTGCCTGATCCCGTGTGATGGTCATCATCTGTCCGTCTTCTCCGTATTTCCCGTCTTGCCGGGATGATTTCATCTTTTCAGCCCTTCTTCGATACCCCGGTCACATTGCCTTCCCTGTCGGTATCATAGGTGCCCTTTGTCATGTCCAGGATGCAGTAGGTGTTTTCCCAGGGATCGCTGACCACGGCGCACCTGCCGATATCGATGTCAAAGGGCCCGTACACGCATTTCCCGCCGGCGGCAAGGAACCGCGGCAGCGCTTCCTCCACGCTTTCCACCTTCATGTCCAACGCGGGGAGTTTATCGGTGCTGAGAACGATCTCGGTGATATCTCCCGGCATTCCCAGCCCGCAGGAGTTTCCCGCCCGCCACAGCAGCTTCAGCCCCAGCCTGTTTCCGTAAAATTCAATGCCCTTGTCCAGATCGTCCACGTACATGTGCAAGCAGTCCGCATTGCTGAAGAGCGGTTTTTCCATATCATTCACCTTATTCACCCTTGCTGTCTGTTTCTGCCGCGGCACTGTTCAGGATCTCCGCCTGCTTCTTTTTGCTGAAACCCTTCAGCACCAGCTCATAGGAGCGGTCCAGCCAGTGCTTCAGCAGGTCATCCGGTATATCGCCGTCAGCCAGAACGGAGTTCCAGTGCTGCTTATTGCTGTAGTAGCCCGGAATGATATCCATGTACTGCTGCCGCATCAGCTCGCCCTCCACGGGCTCCAGCTTCAGGTTGATGTAGAAAGGCCGGTTGTCGTCATCCAGAAGGATGGCGGCGAACATCTTTCCGCCGATATGGTAGCGGATCCAGTTCCATTCCGGCTGCAGATCCTTTGTGACGGCGGGCTTCGCCAGCAGATATTCATCGATCCACGGGTATTTCATCGTTTTTCTCCTTTTCGTTTTCGCTGCCCGCAAACCGTTGCTGTCTCCCTCCGGGGGGCATTTACCGCACGGTCCGCGTCATCGATCCTCTATGACTTCCCCGTGGATCTTCACCCTTCCTCCGTCGGGGCAGACGGCATCGAAGGCCCTTGCTTTTTCCTCTCCGTGATCAAGCTCCGCGCCGTTTTGCAGGGCGAAAACATAGGGATAGATGATGTTCCACAGCTCGTGGCACAGGGGAGGGCACAGATCATCCACGATGAATTCCTGCCCCTTCCGGAAATGCCCGGAGCGGCAGCAGCTTTCTGTTATGGTCAGTTTTACCTTTTTCATAACGGTTCTCTCTTTTCAACAATATCCGGTACGGCTTATTATAGCATGCCCGCCGCCTTTTCCGCAATCAAAACGCTCCCTTCACCGGGGAAAACCCGTGAGAAGGGAGCGCGGTTTGCAGTCGGCTCAGGTGAACATCTGCTGCAGCTCATCATACTTTTCCTTGGTGATCAGGGCATCCCTGTCGGTGCCCTCCAGGGTGACCACCCAGGTCCACCGCCCGTAGGGCGTGATGGAGCGGACGGCCCGCAGATTGATGATGTAGCTTTTGTGGCAGCGGAAGAACAGTGCGGGATCCAGCCGTTCCTCGGCCTCGCCCAGGCTCTCGGTGCTCTCAAAGCGTCCGCCGTCCTTTGTGTAGTAGACGGTATTGCGATCCTCCCGCTGCACCAGCAGGATATCCTCCATATCGGGGAAGACCACGCCGTCCTTGTGCCGCAGCATCAGCTTTCCACCCACCGCCGCCGCGGGGGTATTCAGCGCGGGACGGATGGGGCGGCGCACCTGCAGGATGCGGTCCATGGTGGTGCGCAGACGGTCCAGATTGAAGGGCTTCACCAGATAATCGAAGGCGTACACCTCAAATGCCTCGCCCCGGTACTCCTCGTGGCCGGTGGCGAAAATGAGGATGCGGGAGGGATCCTCGTCCTGCAGAAGGCGGGCGCATTCCAGCCCCGAAAGGACGGGCATGTCCACATCCAGAAAGATCACATCGGGATGCAGGGCATGGGCCATATCCAGCGCCTGCTGACCGTCCTCGGCCATGCCGCACAGGGCAAAACCTTCGGCTTTGGAGATGTATTTGGACAGGATCAGGCGGATGCCGGCGTCGTCATCGGCGATGAGCACCTTGAGCGGTTCTTGTGTCATGTGCGTTTCCTCATGGATACAGGCCTTGTCAGCACCTGTGAAATGATGATGCCCCGGAGCAGGTCCTCATTCTTCAGCCGCACGGCATTGTTTTCAGCGGCGTGCGCTTCTGAAATGGGGCCGGTCAGCATGTCCTCGTGGCAGGGATCCTCACCCTCGTGATCATCGGGATTCAGGCGGGGGCCTGTGTAGCCCGGGAACATATCTGCGTGGCAGGGATCCTCACCTTCCTCTGAGCGGAACGAGGGAAATACCGGGGGCTGCGGCGTCTGCGGGGGCTGCGGCGCGGGAGACGGAGCGGCAGCCTGAGGCTGCTGTCTGCGTGCCTGCGCATTCTGCTGCGCCTGACGCGCCTGCTTTTTCTTTGCCGCGTTGGCGATGGAGGCCACAAGGCCTATGATCACCACGATAATATACAGCGATTCCATTGGTTCCTCCTCGGCGGGTGAGGCGGGGGAGCGGATCCGGCCGCCTCACCGGGGAAAGACAGTGAAGTTATTTCAGATATGCGGGAATGACGGTCACATTACTTCTTGTCGGAGGGAGTGACCTTGCCGGTCTCCTGCACGGGAGCGGCCACTTTGGCGATGCCGGTGCGCATATCGGTATCAGCAATCACGTTCTGCATCTGATAGTAGTCCATCACGCCCAGCTTGCCCTCGCGCAGAGCCTGAGCCATGGCCATGGGCACTTCGGCCTGAGCTTCCACGACCTTCGCCTGCATCTCCTGCACGGCGGCCTTCATTTCCTGCTCGCGGGCCACAGCCATGGCGCGGCGCTCTTCAGCCTTGGCCTGAGCGATGCGGCGGTCGGCCTCAGCCTGATCCATCTGCAGCTGGGCGCCGATGTTGCGGCCGACGTCCACGTCAGCGATATCGATGGAGAGGATCTCATAAGCGGTGCCGGCGTCCAAGCCCTTGTTCAGCACGGTCTGGCTGATCAGGTCGGGGTTCTCCAGCACGGCCTTGTGGGTCTCGGAGGAACCGATGGTGGTAACGATGCCTTCACCTACGCGGGCGATGATGGTCTCCTCGCCGGCGCCGCCCACCAGGCGCTCGATGTTGGTGCGCACGGTGACACGGGCCTTGGCGCGAAGCTCGATACCGTCCTTGGCGATGGCGGCGACAGGGGGAGTTTCAATGACCTTGGGCACAACGCTCATCTTCACGGCCTGCAGCACATCACGGCCGGCCAGGTCGATGGCGCGGGCGGTCTGGAAGGAAAGGTTGATGCCGGCCTGCTTGGCGCTGATCAGGGCGTTGACAACGCGCTCCACATTACCGCCGGAGAGGAAGTGGTTTTCCAGCATGTCGGTGGTCACATCCAGCCCGGCCTTGTTGGCCTGAATGTAGGCGTTCACGATCTTCTGGGGGGTGATGCGGCGGAAGCGCATACCGATGAGGCGGCTCATCTTCACAGGGCTGCCGGAGGCCCGGGCGTTGATCCACAGCCCCAGGGGCACATAGCGGCAGATGAAGATCAGCAGGAAGACGGCCACGGCCACCAGTACCAGGATCAGGATGATGGTGCCGGTCTTGTCGTCTTTTTCGTTGTCATAGAAGCTGCCGGCAGCCAGCGCGGGGCAGGCCAGCATCAGCAGCAGGGCCGCGGTCAGGATAACGGAAAGCAGTTTCTTCATAGTGTTCTCCTCTCAAATGTTCGTGTGGAAAATATGTTACAGCGGTTTCACAACGATGCGGGCGCCTTCGATCTGGGAAATGACCACCCGGGCACCCTTCTCGATGTACTCGCCGTCGGATACCACATTGGTCTTGACGCCTTCAAATTCCGCCATGCCGGCGGGACGCAGCACGGTGAGGGCCGTTCCTTCCTTGCCCAGCAGCGCGGAATTGTCGTTTTCATCAGCCGCGCTCTCCTCTTCATTCTTAAGGATCAGCGCGGATTTGGAAAGCTTTCCCTTGCTGGCGCTCCGCAGGCTGAATGTCAGCGAGACGGCGCACAGGGCCAGGGCCGCGAACAGCACGATGAGCCCCACGGTGCTGCCGTGATAGATGAAGGACAGAACGATGCTGGCGGTCAGCAGGATGCATCCCGAGATGCCCGGCAGACCGAAGCCCGGAAGGAATACTTCCAGCACCACCAGCGATACCCCGCCCAGCAGACATGCTATGATCAGGATATCCCATGTAATAAACTCAAATCCCATACAATTCCTCCTTGATACAGGGCGGGTGACAGCCCGGTATGCACCGGTATTCTTTACGGTTCTATTGTATCCAATCCCCTGTAAAAAAGAAAGGGGCTGTGCCCCAAAACATCATTTTCGCGCTTCAAATGTCAGTACTTTCCCGCAAAAGCCTGCCCAGCGCCAGCACATCCTGCTCATAGACCGATTTCAGTTCTCTGCGGTAAATGATCGCGGCGGGGTGATACAGGCAGTACACCCTTTTTCCGCCGGGGCCTTCCAGCAGCGTTCCGTGGCAGTCGCCGATATTGCGGTCCTTTCCGCAAAGGGCGTGGAGGGGGGTGTTTCCCAGCGTGACGATGACGGCGGGATCAATGATCTCTATTTCCTTCAGCAGGTACGGGATGAAAGCCTCCAGCTCCTCCCTTGAGGGGGCGCGGTTGGACAGGCGTCCGGTGGGGCCCGCCTTGCAGGGACGCAGCTTCACCACATTGGAAATGAACAGGTCGCTTCTCTCCAGACCCACCAGTGTCAGGAATTCGTTCAGGTTCTTTCCCGCCTGCCCCACGAAGGGACGCCCCTGCTCCACCTCATGGGCGCCGGGGGCCTCGCCGATCAGCAGCACCTTCGGCGCGTCATCCGGGCCGTCGCCCAACACGAGGTGTTCGCCGGCGCCGGGGAAACGGCGGGCGGCCGTTTCCTTCATTTCATCATACAGTTTCCGCAGGGCTTCCTTCATCGGATATCTCCTTCAGTTTGGCCATCACCTGCTGCAGGTCATGCCAGGCGTCCTTCTTCTTGCTCTCATCCCGAAGCAGAGCGGAGGGGTGATAGGTGGGCATGAACCACACGCCCTTTTTATATACGAAAGTGCCCCGGTCCCGGGTGATGCGGATGTGATCCCCCAGGATGTACCGGGCCGCTGTTGCGCCCAGCAGCACCACCACCTTGGGCCGCACCAGCGCGAACTGCTGCCTCAGATACGGCATGCAGGCGGCGGCCTCCTCCGGCTCCGGCACCCGGTTCATGGGCGGACGGCACTTGACGATATTGCAGATGAACACCTCATCCCGCGTCATGCCCATGGCGGCGATCATTTTTGTCAGCAGCTGTCCGGCACGGCCCACAAAGGCCAGTCCCTGCAGGTCTTCATCCTGCCCGGGTCCCTCGCCGATGAACATCAGCGCCGCTTCAGGGTCACCCTGCCCCGGCACCTTGTTGTGGATATGCTCGCACAGGGGGCAGTTCCTGCAGGCGAGGATCTGTTCATTCACCTGATCCCATGATGTATTCATGCGCCGCACCTCACCGTGTCTGGTTGAAACGGTCGGCCAGCAGCGAGAAGGTGCTGCTGATGTCTCCCGCCAGCCACTTGATGATGGAGAACAGCAGGGCGATGAACAGGATGATGAGGATCACGCCCACCACCACAGCCAGGTAGTTCAGCAGGCTTTCCGTCATGATCCAGCGGCTGCGTCGGTCATCTTCCATCAGCTGCTGCTCCTCGGGAGGAACAGTCTCTTCCGGCATGCTGTCGGGATCATAGTCATCTTTGAAATAATGGCTCATTTTATCCGCCTCTCACAGTTATATATAGTCCATCCAGGGCGCGGCCTCATCCTGCCGCCCCGTCAGCTGCCCGTCCGCGGTGAGGCCGGGGAAGTCATTCTGCCGCAGGGCTTCATACAGCACCACGGCTACGGAATTGGACAGGTTCAGGCTGCGGGCGTCCGGCCGCATGGGCACGCGGATGCACCGGTCGTACACCCGTGATAATAACGATTCGGGAAGGCCTTTTGTTTCACAGCCGAACACCAGGAAATCATCGGTCCCGTAGGTCACATCCGTGTAGCTGCGGGGTGCCTTGGTGCTGGCGAAATGGTACACCGCGCCGGGAAACTGTTCCATCAGCTTATCGAAGGAGGGAAGCACGGTGATGTTCACCATGCCGAAATAATCCAGCCCCGCCCGCTTCATATACTTGTCCTTCAGCTCGAAGCCCAGCGGCTCGATCAGATACAGATCCGTGCGGGTGGCGGCGCAGGTGCGGGCAATATTGCCTGTGTTCTGCGGGATCTCGGGGTTGTACAGCACGACACGCATTCTGCCGGATCCCCCCTTACAGGCCGATGGCGGAAAGCGCCATCAGGAACGGCGCGCTGCCCTTGTAATCATCGGTGCATATATCCTCATGGATGTAGTAGCTGAAACTGCCGTCCCGGTACTTCGCGTCGCCGTAGGGCGCGCCGCCCAGGCCGGCCACCCGGCACACATCATTCAGGCAGGGCAGGCCGTCTTCGCCTACCGTCACCTTCTGGGCCAGCAGCTCCGTAACAGCGCGGCGGGCGATATCCGCGTATTCGGCATCCAGGAATCCCATCTTCGCCCCCTTGGCCAGGGCGTAGGCGAACATGGCGCTGCAGCTGCTCTCCTTGTAATTGCCCTTGCGGCCGGGCAGATCTGTCACCTGATACCACAGCCCCTCCCGCTGCCAGTTCCGGATGCCCTCCGCCAGCTTTTTGAACTGATCGATGAGCCCCGTGAACGCCGGGTGATCGATGGGGAATTCCGGCAGCACATCGGCATGGGCCACGGTGAACCAGCCCACGGCGCGTCCCCACACGTGGGGGGACTGGCCGGTGACGGGATCGGCCCAGTGCTGGGTCTTCTCGCTGTCCCATGCGTGGCGGCACAGGCCGGATGCCTCATCAAAGGTCTTTTCAAAGCAGAGCGTCATCTGCTTTGCCGCCTCATCATACAGCTCCGGCATATCCAGAAAGGAAGCCATCCTCACCATGAAGGGGCAGCCCATGTAGATGCCGTCCAGCCACATCTGATTTTCATAGATCTTCTTGTGCCAGAATCCGCCCTGTTCCGTGCGGGGCTGGTGGGAAATCTGTTTTGCCAGCAGTTTTCCGGCGGCCTTGTAGCGCTCATCACCGGTATATTCATACAGCCTGGGCAGCAGCGCGCCCCAGCAAAGCATATCCAGATTGCAGGTGTCAGCGGGGTAGGTCGGGATGGATCCGTCCGGCAGGATATACTGATTCGTATATTTCACCGCGAATCGGCGCATATCCTCATCGCCGCACCTTTCCGCGGCCATCCACAGGGCGCGCATGGCCACGCCGTTCTCGTAGCACCATTTGCGGTACTGCGAGGGGCGGGTCATCATGGCTTTGGCAGTCTGTCTGGTCCAGTACAGCATATCGTGATCCCCTTTGATCCGGAATGGAATGATCTGTCCATGAAACTCAATATCGGCATTATTATAGCAGACGCGTCCTCTGTTGACAAGGCATGATAAGCGGGCGGGCCGGTATTTCCGTATTTAGGAAAGTGAAAACGGATGCCCCTACCGGATAATGACCGGGGAGACATGCAACAAAAACGCGCCCGTCCGCGGAGGAACAGGCGCGTGATAAAGCGGGGGATTACTTGGTGTAGGTGGAGAACTGATAGAAACCGGCGTCCACCAGCGCGTCGAGATAGTTCTCGGCGGCCAGGAAGCAGTTCTCGATGAACTCGCGCACCATGCCCTGCGTGCCATCCACCAGATAGAGGAAGCTGTTGGCGCAGAAGGTGCGGTTGTCGGTATTGAAGTAAGCGGTGGGCAGTCTGTAATCGATGTTGAACTGGTTCACGGCAGCCGGCGCCCTGGCGGTGTCGCTTTCAGGGATCTGCAGCACATGATAGTTGGTGAACAGCTTGAAGGAAACGATGTTCTTGTTGCTGCCGACCATGGAAACTACGGCATACACCTCATAATACTGGGTGCTGTCCGGACGGTAGTCCACCAGAACGACCTTGGTGCCGTCATCCTCGGTGAACAGCTGGGTGGAGCAGCGGTCGGGAGCGAACTGCTTGGTGATGGACTGCAGATCGTTGGAAATTCTTTTGTCAAGGGGAAATTACGCCGTTTTCTAAGGAACTGGACAGTAAAAAGTTTTCGACTTTCTCAAACAACATCGTCTAAGGAAATATACTTCAGAAAGTCAAGCCCGGAAGAATGATTCCCGGCTCTTTTCATGTAAGCGTTTTGCTTACTCATCTGTTATTATGCTTTTGAGACCTAAAAAATAGGAATATGGAATTCGTAATCTGACGATTAGCCGTAGAAAGGACAAATTTCAATATTGTGATTATTCCAGGTCGAGAGACCCGGTTCCGAAGATTGCTGAAAGCAACCATTCCGCTGTTTGAGTCCACCGTTCCATCGTTCAGATCCGCTTGCGGATCATGTTTGGTTGACATGAAGCTGTCTGATCGGGAGGAAAGGGGTCTGCCCCCGCGGCACAGGGGGAAGGAGGGAAAGTCCTTCCCCCTGGAGAGCGGTGCCACGGCAAGGACGGAGCTTGTTAGATCCAATCCTTATGCCTATTTTACATACTGTCTCTCATTGTTCCATTCTTGAATATCTCACGCATGTTCATCTCGCCGGTATCAACAACAATTGCATCGTGTGCTGCGTACCGTTCGTAGATGGATTCAGCAAACGTCCCTTTTCCGAGTCGCGGGATCCATTCATCCTTTTTGTACAATGTGCAGAAGATGGTAGACGCTTTGTCAAAACGGAGTTCTGACAATTCAAAGAGAAATGCCACATCATCTTTCTTGAGATCAGCCATGAGCCATTCGTCCAGGATGAGAACGTCATACGCGGCGAACTTCTTCAGTAACTTGCTACGACCGTTTACTTCAATCGATTTCTCCGCGACTTCTTCCAACAGATTCGGCAAGCGGATATATCTGGTTCTGTAATGCTGGCGGCACGCCTCCTTTCCGAGAGCGCACGCAAGATATGTTTTGCCAGAACTGGTATATCCCTGAAGTATTATATTCCGGTTATCCGAAATGAATTTGCAGGTGGCCAGTTCATTCATAACATCCCGGTTGATCCGCCTTGCGGGTGCATAGTAAATGTCGTGTATATCCGCTTTAGGGAACCGAAAACGAGCAGATTTAACCAGGCGTTTGACCTTCTCGTCATACTTGTCCTGAAACAGGTAGTCAACAATCCGCTGAAATCTTTGGTCAAACGAAAGAGCAACAGTTTGCATATCGCTGTCTTGCTGGTCAACAATGTCAATGACTTCCGGCAGATTCAAAAGGCGCAGTTTACGCTTGGTTTCTTCATTCAGCATATCCGTCATCTCCCTTCACGGTAGTTGCGGATGCGTAACGAAGATACCCCATGCAAGAATCGTCATTTGCAGGAAGAGCTTTTTGCTCCAGAAAGTACTTATCTTGATTCGAAGCGAGGATTGCATTAATATGGTGGTAACGGGGCGACCTGATACCCTTTGTTAATGCCAGCTCGCAAGCAGTTTCCAGGCGGCCATCTGAATACTTCTTGCTGAGATTCAGGACAGACAGGGATGGATTGTAGCCCTGTTCTTTTATGGGCACATTTGAGAAAATGAGATTGATCACTTTGAGCGTATTGGGACCAATATTGGCAGCCCAGTTTCTGATACGTTCGTCATCCCATGGCTTGATTTTC
This sequence comes from Clostridiales bacterium, assembly GCA_017577285.1. Taxonomy (GTDB): domain Bacteria; phylum Bacillota; class Clostridia; order Christensenellales; family Aristaeellaceae; genus ZC3RG03. The sequence goes on along the minus strand of PITV01000035.1, from coordinate 5,959 downwards.
CTGAACTCCGGCGGCATATCTTCTTCGTGGGTCGAATAACGGTTTTTTACATATTCCGGGAAGAGATTATGGGTAGTCAGGCGTTCGTCCTTGTAGTAGATTTCCAACGTGGATTCTGTGATCCGCAAATCGACTTTCTTTTTGTCCACATACTGATACGGACACGAGTACCGATTCCCGTTGTACACAACATGAAAATCGAGGTTGATTGCCCTTCCGTATACCCAGTTGGCAATCTCGTATGGAAGCGGCGGCAATGGATGCAGATCCCGTTTTTCTTCCTCAAAGATTTCTGCTCTGCTTCCTTCCCGTTTTTGAAATGGTGCGTGATTAAAATCGTAGAGCTTTTCGCTAATGGCAATATTCAATTCAGGCAGGGAGTAGAAAGTCTTGTTCCGCAAACTGGCGATGATTGCCGTGGCTATCTTGCCAACAGTACCTTCTACTGAGGGCTTCTGCTTCGGCTTTCGAACACCTGTAGGCATGATGGCGGTCATATAATGGAGCCCCAATGCCTCGTAATCCTGCGTAAGAATGATATCTCCTTCCTTTGGATGCAGGACAACACCGGTTTTGAGATTGTCACAAACGGTCCGGATCGGTACGCCGCCAAAGTACTGATACATGTGGATGTGGCAACGCAAGAATGAATCCATTTTCATATTCGGACATGCTTCCACGTAGGAATACTGACTGTACGGAAGCGTAGCCACAAACAGATAGACCGTAATGATTTCGCCCGTTTCCCGGACAACATATGACATGTTTGTGCCGGACCAGTCGACTTCAACCTTTTCCCCGGATTTGTGTTCAATATGATTCGTCAGATTCTTGGAAATGACAAAATCCTGATATCCGTCGTAGAACTTTGTTTTCCCGACCGGCAGTGTTCCCTCGCTTTTGCATTTGGTTTGATATTCCTCAAAAAGAATGCTCAGCTTTACCCCAGGTTTTTTCAGTTCGTTGTGCACCAGTTCGTAATCCGGCAGTGAATAAATGTTTTCGACAGCATGTTTGTCCGGGTAAAACAGACTGTAGACTTCCGTTTCGCTAAGTGAACGCACATCACTGTAAGTGATATTTCGTTCATTAGCAATTCGGAATACATCGCTGACAGAATTCCGGGCTATATGCCGGCTGTCAGCGATGAAGTTGCGGGAAAGTCGGGCATCCCGCAACTCCAGGATGAGTTTGACGTTGATCTTTCGGGCCATATTTCTGGCTCCTTTCTGTAAAATTGGAGTTGAACTCCTGGCTACATTTTACAGAAAAAAGGAGTCTCATTGAATTGGACTCTTTCCCCGGAATGACGAACTCATTGCGCGGAACGATATACCGGTCTCATTACGCGGAAGGGGTGCTCTGAATGGCGGAACGACTGCTCTCGGAAGGCGAAATATTCAAATATTGACATGAAATTCTGTTTACGATATAATTGTTAAGTACTTAACAAGCTATCGTTTTCGGGTTTTCTTCAGTTTCTGAACCGCTCCAAGGCAAGACATTTTCGGAGGCATCCGGCATGAAAGAAATACAGGCGTACACGCATCTAATCTATGACTTATCCGGGATGATCCATAAGCTGAGAATGAAAGACATTCAAATGGAGAGCGGCTTGAAGCTCAGTTCCGCCGCACTGTCTATGCTGAATGTGATAGACAGGAACCCCGGCATGAGCGTTACGGAGCTCAGTAAACGGATGAACATGACGAAGAGTGCCATTTCACAGATGCTGAAAAAGCTGTGCACGCTCGGACTGACAAAAAAGAACAGAAATGACTGCAATGGCAAAAATTTATATCCTGAGCTGACCGAAACGGGAATACGGACGGCAGTCGAGTACAGAGAAAAGCATGACAGATTCTATGTCTGTATCGGCGGCATCCTGAGTCGATTTGATGAGAACGAACAGGACACAATATACCGTTTTCTTTTGTCAGCGGATGAAAAAATTAAAGAGTTTGCTTTGACTGTAGAGCAGAATGAGAAGGATGAAGCGGATCACGCGGAATGATACCATGTTTACAACGATTTACTCATAAAAAAACTGGAGGTAACAAACATGAAAACAAGACGACTAGGAAAAACGGAACTTCAGGTCAGCGAAATTGGTTTCGGCGGCGAATGGCTTGAGCGGCATCCGGAGGAAGAGAGCATCGAACTGATTCGTTACGCATCCTCCAAAGGTATCAATATCATCGACTGCTGGATGGCAGACCCGAAATCCCGTGACATTATCGGCAAAGCCATCAAAGATCAGCGGGAAAAATGGTTTGTGCAGGGGCATATCGGCTCCGTGTTCAAAGACGGACAATATTGTAAAACCAGGGACATGGCCTATGTTCCCGCCGCGTTTGAGGATCTGCTGACGAGGCTGCAGAGCAATTATGTGGATCTTGGCATGATCCACTTTGTAGATTCGGAGGAGGAATGGGACAGCATTCAGACCTCGGATTATCTGCGTTACATCATGGAGCAGAAAGCCTTGGGCAAAATACGGCACATCGGTATGAGCTCCCATAATCCAAGGGTCGCCCTCAAAGCGGCAAAGAGCGGCTATATCGAAATGATTCTGTTCAGCATCAATCCGGCCTTTGATATGCTGCCCGCCAGTGAGGACATCAACACGATGTTCGCGGATGAATTTGACCGGAGCCTGAAAGGAATTGACCCGGACCGCGCTCTGCTGTACATGACCTGCGAACAGCTCGATGTGGGCATCACTGTTATGAAGGGTTTTGCCGGAGGACGGCTCTTCAATCCCAAGGCCTCGCCCTTCGGGGTCGCCCTGACGCCTGTGCAGTGCGTTCACTATGCCCTCACCAGGCCGGCGGTATCTTCCATCCTGTGCGGATACGATACAAAAGAACAGATCGATCAGGTCATCGCCTATGAAGAAGCGTCAAATGAGGAAAAGGACTACGCGTCCGTCATCGCCTCTGCTCCTCTGCATTCCTATCATGGCCAATGCACCTATTGCGGACACTGCAAGCCCTGCCCCGCAGAAATCGATATCGCGATGGTGAATAAATATTACGATCTGGCGGTGATGCAGCCCGAAGTGCCCGCCACCCTGTGGGAGCATTACGCCGGGCTGGATCGTCATGCCTCCGACTGCGTTCATTGCAAAGCCTGCGAAGAAAGATGTCCATTCAAGGTACAGGTTTCCGAACGAATGGAGAAAGCGGCCGCACTTTTCGGAATTTAACACGGAAAGCCTTCACAAAGGAGAAAAGCAGGAAGATGGCGGAAAACTTTGATTTACGGGACGAAAATATTCTGACGGTTGATGATGTTTTGAAATACAAGCTGCTCGGTCAGGGGAATACGGCTGAGATTTTCCTTTATAAAGACGTTACCGTTCTCAAGTTGTTCCGCGACGGTTTTCCGCAAAGCGGGATCATGAAGGAATGGAATGTTACCCGCGCCGTGCAAAAGGTTTACGGGCGTATGCCGAAAGCACTCCGCCTTGTCCGATGCGGCGAAAGAGCCGGTATCCTGTACGAACTGGCTGAAGGACAGGACCTGTTCCGCATGATCGGCTCCAACCCCTTTCTGCTTTTGAAAGCCGGAAAAAAGCTTGCAGAGCTTCACGCAGAGATACACAAAAAGGAGATAGACGGTATTCTGACGGTCAAGGACAAGCTGTGTCAGGAAATCGGATGGGTCAAAGAGCTTTCTGAAGACGAAAAACAGAAAATCATCGACCGGCTTCTGTTCCTCCCGGATAATAAGCAACTGTGTCACTTTGATTTTCATCCGGGGAATATCATGGTAAGCGTCGAGAAGACCCTTGTGCTCGACTGGCTGACCGCCTGCTCTGGGGAGTCTGCGGCAGATATTGCCCGGACCTGTATCCTGCTGAAATACGGAGAGATCCAGAATGGTGACCGGCTTTCCAAATTGATCCTCAGCATCACCAAGGCTTGCATCCGGGGAGCCTATATTAGAAATGTCCTGCGTCTTTCCGGAATTACCCGATATGAGATAAAGCAATGGTTCGTGCCTGTGGCTGCCGCAAGGCTTTCCGAATGGCTGACGGAGCATGAAAAGGAACGGTTGTTGAAACTAATACGCAAACATCTTTATGAATAAACAAAGGGGAGGAAAACAAATGGAGAAGATCTACAAACGCGCTTTTTGTGTCATCGGAATGCCCGGTTCTACAGATGACGGTGAGGACTTTGTACAGAAGCTGTGGGAGAAAGCGAACAGCCGGTTTGCAGAGGTCGAACCACTGGCGTCACGGAACGAGGACGGTAGTCTCATGGGCATCTGGGGTATCATGACGGACATGGATTTCACCTACGGCCCCTGGACGGATGACTTTACCCGCGGTCGCTATCTGGCGGGTGTGGAGAGCCGGACAGACGAGATCGCACCCAAAGGCTGGAAAAAATGGATCGTTCCCGGCTTTGAAGCACTGAAAGTGAAGGTCGAAAATGAAAACACTTTCCGTGATACTCTGAAGTATATGAAGGAAAACGGAATCACGCTTGGCGGCGCGGTGCATGATTTTACCGACCCTGCCACCGGGGAGAACTATATGATCTTCCCGACCGCTCTGGATGACAGCAAGCGGGAGCTGATCAAAAGCGTGAAAGAGAAGACCGATCCCTTCGCCCCCTGCGGGTTCCACTGTACGGGGTGCATGTTCAGCGACTGGTGTGGAAACTGCCTGAGCGCCTGCAACATGTGTTCCTACGCAACGCTTTCTGACGACAATATCTGCGAAAATGTCCGCTGTACGAAGGAAAAGGGACTGTATGCCTGCTCCGAATGTCCGGAACTTGAAACCTGCACTAAGGGCTTTTTCAGCGACCGATACGGTTGCTTTGCAAGAGCTTCCTCGATGTTCAGAAGGGATCACGGCAAGGAAGCCTATGTGAAAGCGCTCAGCTTGGTGTCGAAGGAGGAACAGCAGTTTTTTAACGACGTAAAAGCAGACCCGACCGACAAGTCGGCAGAAGCGGAAGCGGTCGGCAGGATTATAAAAATTCTCGAAAGCCATATTTGACCCAAGTAATGACTGATTTTTTGTCAGGAGGAGAATCATCATGACTATCGACGCCAAAAGGATCAAGACCTACAAAATCGTTTATCCCGCCACGAAGTTTGTCGGGAAACGGTACAGCGAGACGGACAGTAAAAACGGTACATACGGGCATCTTTGGGATGAATGGTTCAGTGGAAACAAGTTTGAGCCGTTAGAAAAACTGGTTCCCGATCCGTCCTTTATCGAGGCAGGGGATGCCTATTCCGGAATGTACCGCGTCCTTTCGGACGGAACAAATGAATACTGGATCGGGATGATCGTTCCGGTGGAGTCGGAGACCCCGAACGGATATGATTCCTTCATGATCCCGGCCTGCGAAGCCACGGTGAACTGGATATACGGAAAGGAGCCGGATGTCTATTTCTGTGATTGTCGGGCGGAAATGACGGAGATGGGCTATGAATGGAAGGCGTTTTCCTCCGGAGAACTGCTGATGGCGGAAAGATATGTATGTCCCCGTTTTACCGATCCGGACGAAAACGGGAAGCTGATACTGGATCAGGTTTTTTTCACAACGCCCTAAAGCGGGAATACAGTCACCGTTCCGTATACGAGAAAGGAAAATTATATATGCAGAAAATACGTATTATCGAATTGCCCGAAGGACGGGCGGTATATTCCGGCGCTCTGGAAAACCGCGAAGTTTTTGAAAAATTCGTCGGCTGGTTTTCGGCCTATCACGCTTCCTTAAAGTGCGAGCTTTGTCCCCGCGATTTTATGAGATTTAATGAGCAGAAGGGGTATATGGAATGGTTCTATGTGCTTCCCGAGCACGCAGAAGTTCCGGATTGCGGATTTGAAACCGTTCCGTTTTCCGGCGGTCTTTACGTGGTCGCACCATGTCTTGACGCGGATTTTGACGGCGGCGCGGACTGGGAGGCAACTCGGGAAGAGCTGCGGAAG
>PITV01000341.1 GCA_017577285.1 Clostridiales bacterium | reverse complement strand
CGATACACCGGGGTTCAGCCTGTTTGATGAGATAGAGAAACCGGAAGATCCGGCTCTGCTTTGCGACTGGTATCCGGAGTTTGCTCAATATATGGAAAACTGCAGGTTTCAGCCGTGCTTCCATGATACGGAGCCCGGATGTGCTGTGACAGAGGCAGTGGCAGAGGGAAAACTTTCAGGCGAGCGGGTGAACCGCTACAGGGAACTATACCGTATTTCAAAAGAAAGGTGGAAGAACCGTTATGATTGATGTCAGGCCTTCTATCCTGGCGGCTGATCCGCTGAATTTGGAAAAAGAAATAGAGAACGTGAAAAACTGCGGGATCGAATGGCTCCATTTTGATGTGATGGATGCCCATTTTGTTCCCAATCTTTCTTTTGGACCTTCCCTGTGCGGAGCGATCAAAAAGAGATTTCCGGGATTGAAGCTGGATGTGCACCTGATGATGGAATATCCCGGCAAGTATATTGACGCATTTGCGGAGAATGGCGCGGATTGCATTACTGTACATTGTGAATGCAAAGAGAATGTGAATGATCTGATAGCCATGATTCAACGGAAGGATATCCTGGCCGGGCTCAGCATAAAACCCGGAACGGATGTTTCTGTTTTGTACCCTTGCATGGACGCATGTGATCTCATTTTGATCATGACTGTTGAACCTGGTTTCGGCGGACAGAAATTCATGGAAGACATGATGGAAAAAGTCCGTAAACTGCGGCAGGCGGGCTATGGAAAAGCGCTTTCGGTAGACGGCGGGATCAATCTTGATACAGCGGTTACAGCCGTAGAAGCGGGATGCGATACACTGGTCATGGGAACTGCCGTATTCCGTGCAAAAGATCCGTCAGATGTTGTACAGCGCTGCAGGAAGATGGAGAAATATGAAGGCTAACGCTAACGGTAACAGAAAGAAAATATCCGGTCACGGTCAGAATCAGGAGTTTCACCACAAGAAGAGCCTTGGACAGAATTTTCTTGCTGACGCTTCACTGCTGGACAGGCTTGTCGATCTGGCAGGAGTGACGGAGGATGACGAAGTGCTTGAGATCGGAACAGGTCTCGGAAGCCTTACGGAAAGGCTCGCGCTACGCTGCCGTCATGTTACAACGGTGGAAATCGATGACACACTGATCCCCATACTCAATGTGACTTTGGTAAAATACAGCAATGTGACGCTTGTTCACGCGAACGCTCTGAAACTTGATCTCAGACAGCTGACAGCCGGTATGGGTAGTTTCCGTATCGTTGCAAATATCCCGTATTATCTGACAACGGAGCTTCTTACAAAGCTGTTAAAGGCAGATCTGGATCTGCTGTCTGTTTCAGTAATGGTACAGAAGGAAGCAGCGGACAGGATCACTGCCGTCCCGGGGGATGAAGCTTACGGGATACTCTCTGTAAGGACGGCATGGAAAGGCATTGCCGAACAGATGCTGGATGTGCCTGCCGATCTGTTCGATCCGCCGCCTAAAGTGGACAGCAGCTTTGTAAATATCGTTATGAGGCAGCAGCAGCCCGTGCCTGAAGCCAACGGAAAACTGGTGATGCGGGTTGCCGAAGCAGCCTTCTTAT
>PITV01000340.1 GCA_017577285.1 Clostridiales bacterium | reverse complement strand
GCGCTGTTCCTTGGAGAAAAACTGCACATGCCGCCCCCTGATTATGAAAATGACCCTGAATGGGAAAAACGCAAATCGATCAGGGACAGGCTTGTCGCCGCAAATACGGAAGCGGCCCGGTTCTATCACGCGAATCTGTGGGAGACGGGCGGTAAAAAAGCGCTCGATTATCTGCACGGCAGGGGAATAAATGACTCAACGATCCGCAAGTTCGGTCTGGGCTATTCTCCTGATCAGTTTGACAGCCTGCTGAATCACCTTACCGGAAAAGGCTACACGGTAGATGAACTTGCCTTGGCTGGTTTGTGTGTCAAAAAGGAAAGCAACGCCTACGACATGTTCCGCAACCGTGTCATGTTTCCGATCATCAGCGCCGCGGGGCAGGTGATCGGTTTCGGCGGCCGCGTGATGGGAGATATAAAACCGAAATATCTCAACACGTCAGATACGCCTGTTTTCAATAAGAGGCTCGGTGTTTATGCCGCGAATCTGATCAAAAAGGAACGCAACCTGAAGAGGATCCTTCTCACGGAAGGATATATGGATGTGATCTCTCTGTATCAGAACGGCATTACCGGCGCTGTAGCCACGCTCGGCACATCACTGACATTGGAACAGGCGAGGCTTATTCATCGTTACTGTTCAGACATCCGTATACTGTACGATGGCGATGAGCCCGGACAGCATGCCATAGAAAGGGCCGTGGAGATCTTCGCGTCTGACGGTATACCGGTCAAGGTGCTGCAGCTGCCGGAAGGAATGGATCCGGATGAATATGTCAGAGGATTCGGAGCGGATGCATTTGCCAAACTGCGTCCTCTCTCATCCACCCGTTTTCTGATGCAAAGAAGGGCGAAAGAACTGGATCTGGATACAGAAGACGGCCGTACAGAGTGTGCCAGAAAGTGCGCTGAACTGCTGAAGAATGTCAGCGAACCGGTGGAACTGGAGAATGACATCAATTATCTGCATGATATCACCGGTTTTTCAAAAGAAGTTCTGTATGCGCAGGTAAAGGCCGGTAACAGCGGAAAAACAGATGATCCCTTACACTATGAGGAACAGAAACCGAGAAATGTTGTAAAACAATTTGATAATTTTGACGCAGAAAGAAGGAAAAAGAGCTTTAAGGCAGAACAAACAATCCTGTGCCTTTTTGCACACCGGCAGATACCGGATACAGTGATCGGCAAGGATGATTTCTGTGTCGGACTGTTTGCAAGGGTGTTTGAGGATCTGAAAAACAATCCGGCTCTGACTATTCCGGTCATACTGGAAAATGTTCAGAGCGAAGAAGAAAAGCGCGTCCTGAGTGAGACATTCTCTGCCGACTGTTCACCCGAGCAGACGGATCCGGTGAAACTGGCGTCAGATTGCGTCAATACGATCAGGAGAGAAAAGATCAACAGGCAGATAGACGAACTGAAGGAAGAACTTCGGGAAACGAGCGACGAGGACCGGAAAAAAGTGATCCTCAGCAGCATTATGCAATTGAGCAAAGAAGCCGGAGCATACAGAGCAAAAGCCGGCGGGCAGGATTCGGAGAGGGGTTGATTATTTTGACTGCACAGTACAGCAA
>PITV01000339.1 GCA_017577285.1 Clostridiales bacterium | reverse complement strand
CGATAAGGAATACGCGGTGGCCGAAGAGTACCGTGACAAGCTGAAGATCAAGACGCCTTCCGTTGAACAGCTGGTGAACAACCTGTCCGGCGGAAACCAGCAGAAGGTGCTTCTGGCCAAATGGATGTATGCGGAACCTGATGTGCTGATGATGGATGAACCCACCAGAGGTATCGACGTCGGCGCCAAGTATGAGATCTACTGCATCATCAATGATCTGGCCGCTGCCGGAAAGAGCGTTATCCTGGTCTCCTCCGAACTGCCGGAGGTGCTGGGCATGAGTGACCGCATCTATATTATGAATGAGGGAAAATTCGTCGGTGAGATGAGGGCGGATGAAGCCACTCAGGAAAACATCATGACGAAGATCATCCGCTCGGGAAGGGGGCCGCTGCAATGAGTGAGAATATGAAGTCATCCCCGAACTTCAGAGAAAGACTGACGGAGTTTTCTGAAAAGTACAAGATCGGAGCGTTCTTTCAGAAGTATACGATGACGATCGCTCTGGTGGTTGTGACCCTGATCTTTGCCCTGTGGAACGGCAAAGAGGGACTGATCCTGACCCCCATGAATATATGGTCCCTGATCTCCACCAACTCGTATGTTATCCTGCTGGCGACCGGTATGCTGCTGTGCATCCTGACAGGCGGCAATATCGACCTTTCTGTCGGCTCCCTCATCTGCCTGTCCGGCGCTATCGGCTGTGTGCTGATCTCGGGCGGGACCAATCCGTGGCTGGCCGTCCTCGTGATGATCTTGGTCGGTCTCGCCGCGGGTCTGTTCCAGGGATTCTGGATCGCCAAGTTCCGTGTTCCCGCCTTCATTGCGACCCTCGCCGGCATGTATGCCTTCCGCGGCATCGCGAGTATCATCCTGAACGGTCTGCGCGTTGATGTGAAGAATGAGGTGTTCCTGCAGTTCTTCGGCGACGGCAAGACCAGCGTTATCCCGGATTTCATCCGTGATGCTTTCGGCGGCATGAACAGCTTCTTCAGCAAGGACAACAAGTTCCTTGTGGATCTGATCGGCTCCAACGGAAATGTTACGAAATTCAACCTGACCTGCTTTGTCATCGGCGCGGCAGCCGCACTGATCTTCATCGCGGTCAAGATCGTGAATATCATCAGGCAGAAAAAACTGAAGATCAAGGTATCGCTGGTGGAGCAGATCATCACTATGGTGGTGGTATCCGCGCTGATCGTGTGGGTGTGCTTCAAACTGGCCTGCTTCGGCAGAGGCTTCCCCATGGTGCTGATCTGGATCGGCCTGGTGGTAGGCATCTATGCCTATGTGACCAATAACACCGCTATGGGCCGCTATCTGTACGCCGTCGGCGGCAATGAAAAGGCAACGGCTCTTTCTGGCGTCAAGACGCGCAATGTATACTGGTTCGCTTATGCCAATATGGGTCTGCTGGCAGGTCTGGCCGGCGTTCTGACCGCCGCCCGCGGAAAAGGAATGGACCCCATCGTCGGTGAAGGCTACGAGATGGACGCCATTGCCGCGTGCTTTATCGGCGGCGCCTCCGCTTACGGCGGAACAGGCAAAGTATCCGGTATGATCATCGGTGCTCTTCTGATGGGCGT
>PITV01000338.1 GCA_017577285.1 Clostridiales bacterium | reverse complement strand
AGTTCATTCAGTTGAAATGGGTGGGCTACGCTTTCCAGGGCATTCAGGCATGCGTCATTTACCTGATCCTGAGCGCCGGTATCAAACTTTTCAAAGGTCTGAAAAAGAATGCACTGACCATCGTGATCTTTACTGTCGCTCTGGCGGTGTTCATCGCGTTCACCCTGCTGGGATGGAAGTTCTCCACCGTGTTCTACATCCTCATCTGCGGCGCGGCCGGCATCATCCTGCTGCCCCTTATCAGCAGAAAAAAGCTCGCTGATCAGGAAGCCGCTGACGAAAAGGAGGAGAAGAAATGAGCATTTATCTGCAGCTTTTCCTCAATTTTCTGAAGATCGGCGCCGTATCCTTCGGCGGCGGCTACGGAATGATCCCCATGGTCAAGGAAACTGTCCTTGAAAACGGCTGGCTGTTGGAAGAGCAGTTTGCCGATCTGATCGGCGTGGCGGAATCCACTCCGGGGCCCATTGCCATCAACATGGCAACATACATCGGTTCCCACGAAGGCGGTTTCTTCGGCGCCGTCTGCTCCACCGTGGGCGTGGTGCTTCCGGCCTTGATCATCATGCTGATCATTTCCGCGGTGATCCGAAATCTCTTCAAACTCTCCCCCGTCAAAAACGCCATGAGCGGCATCCGCCCCTGCGTGGCCGCGCTGATCATCGGCACCGCCCTAACAATGGCTGTCAGCCAGTTCTTCTCCCTGTCGACCGTAAACGCGTTCATCACAAAACTGAAAGCCCCGGAGAACGGTCTGTTCGATATCATCGATATCCGCAAGATCATCATCTTTGTCATCGTCATCGGTATCGCGACCGGTTACAAGAAGCTGCGCAAAAAGAAGATCTCCCCCATCCTGCTCATCGTGATCTCGGCCTGCCTGGGCATGCTGGCGTTCGGTGTGCTCGGCTGATCCGGAAACCGTGATCAACAACATTCGGAGTGTTTTGATATGAACAAACGCTATCAGCATACGATCTACGCCTGTTTCTGCGGTTTCGTTGTACAGGCTATCGTCAACAACTTCGTACCGCTCCTGTTCGTGACCTTCAGCGGTCTGTACGGCATCGATATCGGACGCATCACCCTGATGGTCACCATCAATTTTGCCATCCAGCTGGTAGTTGACCTTTGTTCCGTGTTCTTCGTGGACAGGATCGGCTACCGTGCCAGTCTTGTTATCGCCCACGCGCTGAGCACCCTGGGGCTGGCACTGCTGGCGGTGCTTCCCGATATCATGCCGGATCCCTATACGGGGCTTATGATCTGCGTGGTGTTCTATGCCATCGGCGGCGGTCTTCTGGAAGTCGTCATCAGCCCCGTCATGGAAGCCTGCCCCACCGAAAACAAAGCCTCCGCCATGAGTCTGCTCCATTCCTTCTACTGCTGGGGTCACGTGGCGGTCGTGCTGCTTTCCACCCTGTTTTTCCTCCTGTTCGGCATTGAGAACTGGCGCATCCCGGCCCTCATCTGGGCCGTTGTACCGCTGATCAACATGATCGCGTTCACCCGCGTCCCCATCAACAAGCTGCCCGCGGAAGCCTCGGAAAATACGGATCCCGCGAACGGAACAGGCAAAAGCGGATTCCGCGGTGTCATACGCC
>PITV01000034.1 GCA_017577285.1 Clostridiales bacterium | reverse complement strand
CGCCCATGCTGGCGGCCAGGCCGACGCACACGGTGCGCACATCGCAGTGCACATACTGCATGGTGTCAAAGATCGCCATGCCCGCGGTAATGCTGCCGCCGGGAGAATTGATGTAGATATTGATGTCGGCGTCGGGATTGTCGCTGTCCAGGAACAGCAACTGGGCCACGATGGAATTGGCCATCTGGTCATTCACCTCGCCGCTGAGGAAAATGATACGGTCCTTCAGCAGACGGGAATAGATATCCATCGCCCGCTCACCGTTCTGGGTCTGTTCTACCACATAAGGGACCAGTGACATAAGTTACCTCCTTATCACTTGTCAAAAAGGGGGAAAAACGGCGCCTGCAGGAACTTTTTCTGCCGGCGCCGCATGTGCAGAGCAATTATTCTTTATCTTCGTTCTCGATAGCCTCGGCAGCCTGCATAACGGCTTCAGCGGTCTCTTTCGCGTCGATCTGAGGCTTTTCTTCTTCCTCGGTCACCTGAGCGTTGGCAACGATCAGATCCACCACCTTACGGATGGCCGCGTTCTCGCGCAGATACTCGACCTGACGGTCATTCAGGGAAGCCTTGAATTCATCCGCCGGCTTGCCCATGCGCTCCGCTTCCTCGGCGATCTGCTTCTCGGTGTCCTCATCGGTCACTTCGATGTTCTCGGCGTTCTTGATGGCTTCCAGCACCAGCTGCATCTTTACGCGGTTCTTGGCCTCGGTCTTGTACATGTCGCGCACCTGCTCATCGGTCTGGCCGGTGTACTTGATGTAATCCTCATAGCGGATGCCCTGATACGCCATACGCATCTTCAGCTCGCGGATCATGGTCTCGATCTCGTCATTGATCATGGCTTCGGGAATGTCACAGTCGGCGGCGTCGGTCACTGCCTGCACCAGTTCATTCTCCAGCGCCACATCGGCGTTCTTGGCGGCCTTTTCTTCCAGTTCCTTCACGATGGAAGCCCTGTAAGCTTCAAAGGTGTCGCAGTCGCTGACATCGGCGGCGAATTCATCGTTCAGTTCAGGCTTCACGCTGTACTGGGCGCTGTTCACCTTCACATGGAAAACGGCATCCTTGCCCTTGAGCTCCTCGGCGTGATACTCATCGGGGAATTTGACATTCAGGTCCTTCTCCTCGCCGATGTTCATGCCCACCATCTGCTCCTCAAAGCCGGGGATGAAACTGTGGCTGCCCAGTTCCAGGGTCTGTCCCTCCGCGGTGCCGCCCTCAAAGGCAACGCCATCCACGGTGCCGGTATAGTCCAGATTGACGATATCACCGGTCTCCAGCGCGCGGCCTTCCACATCGATGCGGGTGGTCACTTTTTCCACATCGTGGCCGATGCGGTGCTCGATCTCTTCATCGGTGACCTTATGGATCCGCTTGACAGCCTTCACGCCCTTGTAATCGCCCAGGGTGACTTCAGGCTTTACGAATACCTTCACGGAGAACTTCAGATCCTGACCGGCACCGATCTGTTCCACATTGTCCATCTCGGCGGTGTCCACAGGCTGCAGATTGTTTTCCTTGACGGCGGCTTCAAAATTCTCGGGGAAGATCACATTCAGAGCCTCATCATAGAAAACGCCCTCACCGTAATAATTCTCGATCACTTTGCGGGGAGCCTTGCCCTTGCGGAAGCCGGGAATGCTGATCTTTCCGCGTTCCTTCAGATAGGCCTGCTGCATCGCCTTATCGAAATCTTCAGCGGGGATGACAAAAGAGATTTTCACCTGATTAGAGGATAATTTTTCTACCGTGCTGCTCATGTGCGAGGTTCCCTCCGGTTTCTGTAACATTATGGTGCCAAATGCGCACCATTTCTATATTATCATAAGTCTTCCGTTTTTGCAAGCAATCCGGCCGTCAATTTTGGTCTATTCCGGGGAGAATTTGACATGTTCAGCGGTTTTCTTTCACATTCTCTGTAAAATCATTTGTTTTGCAAAAAGGATTTTCATGCAGGCAGGATATGGGAAGCGTACGGCGAATATTGAATGGATAAGCATTTTGCCTTCGGCAGGAAAGAGGTATGCTTCATGATCGATCCGGAAGTCATCCGAAAGACAGCTGGCAGTGAGATATACGAAAAGGGCATGGACCTGGTCAGCAGCGGCATGCTCAGGGAAGTGCAGCGGGACCGTTCCGGCGTCACCTACCTGTGCACAGACGCGGGAAAACGCTGCCGTGTCATCCTGAACGAGAACGGTGTCACCTGCACCTGCGGCGCAGCCGGCATCTGCGTCCACGCGGCGGCCGGTGTCATCTGCGCGCAGGAGAGCGGCGCGCTGGATGAAATGGAGCAGTACCGCGCCATGCTGAACGCCCCCCTGTTCTTCGATGCCGCGGGCGGCGTGCTGGCCGACAGGCAGGATGTGAAGAGCGAGATCACGCTGGTGCTGAAAAACGGTTCTCTCCGGGCAGGTCTGAGGCTGGGCATGGACAAGCTGTATGTCGTCCGCTCCCTGCCTCTGTTTCTGGCGGCCTGGGACAGGGGTGAAAGCTTCCCGTTCGGCAAGGGCTTTTCCTATGATAAGGACAGCATGTTCTTCGATGACGAGCAGACCCATCTGCTGAACATCCTGTATGACTGCTGTCTCGGGCAGGATCTGGCACGGACCGGCGCGGACGCCCGGCTCATTCCCCTCTCCCCCCGCGGCGCCGCAAGGCTGCTGAGCGCGCTGAGAGACATCCCCTTCCGCCTGATGGAAGGCGATGACACCTATTCCCTGCCCGGCATCGAATCGGATGTGTTCCCCATTGAATTCTTCCTCTCCGGTCAGGAAAGCCAGCTGAGCCTTTCCGCCCGGATGCCCCATCCCCTCTATCCCCTGACGCCCGATTACTCCTTCGTGTTCGCCAAGGGACAGGTATGGGAACTGGAGGAGAATCAGAAAAAGACGCTGGCGGGGCTCCATCCCCTTTCCACCGCCGGCACGGCGACAGCCGTTTTCAACCGGCGGGATACCGGCCGCGTGATGAACGGACTGCTTCCCTTCTTCATGTGCTCCGGCGTGTTCACCATCGATCCCGTTCTTGAAAAGCGCATGACCCGGGTGCCCCTGAAGGCGCGGGTCTATCTGGATAAAGAGGAACGCCTCGTCACCTGCAAAGTGACCTTTGTATATAATGAATGGCAGATCGATCCCTTCTCTCCCATGCAGGAAACGGGAGACGGTCTGCTGCTGCGGGACGCCGCCGGCGAAAAAGCCGTGCTGGACACCCTTTCCGCTTTCGGTTTCCGGGTGCGCAGGGGAGGCGCCTACCTGCGGGGAACAGACCGGATCTATGAATTCATCACCCGGGGCGCCGCTCAGCTGAACGAAAGCTGCGAGGTGTTCTTCAGCAATGATTTCAAGCGCATGCGTCCCCGCAAGGCCGGTCTCACCGGCCGCGTGACCGCTTCCGCCGGAAGGCTCCATCTGGATCTGGAGGAGAGCGGAACACCTGTGGAGGAGCTGACCTCCCTGCTGGAAGCCCTGCGGCTCAAAAAGAAGTATTTCCGTTTCAGGGAAGGCTCCTATCTGGATCTTTCCGATCTGGAAGACTGGCAGCCCTTTGCTGAGGCCGCTCTGGAGGGCGCCGATGAGAACGGCGATATGGCCGCCTACCGCGCCGCCTTCCTGGTATCGCTGATCGATGCCCATCATCTGCCGGTGCAGACCGATGAAGCCACCCGGGATATGGCCGTCTTCCGCTCCAGGGAGGCCGTTGCCCCGCTCGACTGTCTGCGCCCCTACCAGCAGAAGGGCTTCGAGTGGATGTGCTCCCTGCACGATCTGTATATGGGCGGCATCCTGGCGGATGAAATGGGTCTGGGCAAAACGATACAGACGCTGGCCGCCATCTCCCGCTGCATCAGGCTGGCAAAAGAGGACGGTGAGGAACCGCTGCCCAGCCTGATCGTGTCCCCCACCTCCCTCATCTACAACTGGGAAAGTGAAGCCCGCCGCTTCACGCCCGATCTGAACGTGGTCATCATCGAGGGCAGCCGTTCCGTGCGCATCAAGCAGATGCTGGCGCTGAAGACCGACAAGCCCGACATCGTCATCACATCCTACCCCCTCATCCGCCGTGATATCGCCATCATGCGGGAGGTCATCTTCCGTTTCATCATTCTCGACGAGGCCCAGAACATCAAAAACATGCGCTCCGTGGGCGCACGCTCGGTAAAACAGCTGCAGGGGCGCACCCGCGTGGCCCTCACCGGCACGCCCATGGAAAATCACGCCGGCGAGTTCTGGTCCCTGTTTGATTTCGTTCTTCCCGGTTATCTGCCCGATTATCCGGAATTCCTGCGCCGCTGGGGCGAGGGCCGCAACGCCGATGAACTGCTGATGCGTATCCGCCCCTTCCTGATGCGGAGGCTGAAAAAGGATGTTCTTCCCGATCTGCCCCCCTGCACCGATTTCATGCTCACCGCGCACATGCCGCCGGAGCAGCGCCGGGTATACGACGCCGCTCTCATCCAGAGCCGCGAGCGCGTAAAGCGCATCCTGGGCGCTCCGGGCGAGCGCGGACACGCCGAGATCCTCTCCGCCATCATGCAGCTGCGCCAGATCTGCTGCCACCCCGCCCTTTGTCTGCCCGAATATCAAGGGCCCAGCGGAAAGATGGATCTGCTGCAGGATGTGCTGGAAAACGCGCTTGCCGCCGGCCGCCGGGTGCTGATCTTCAGCCAGTTCACCTCCATGCTCCACATCATCGGCGACTTTTTGGAGGAAAACCGCATCGAGTGGCTCTATCTGGACGGCAACACCCCCGCGCAGGAGCGGGTGCGCCTTTCCGACTACTTCAATCAGGGCGGTGCGCAGGTGTTCCTCGTCTCCCTGAAAGCGGGCGGAACGGGCCTGAACCTGACCGGCGCGGATCTCGTGATCCACTACGATCCCTGGTGGAACCCGGCAGCTGAGGATCAGGCCACCTCCCGCGCCCACCGCATCGGCCGGGAGAGTCCCGTGGAAGTCATCCGGCTGGTGATGCACCACTCCATCGAAGAAGATGTGCTGGCCCTTTCCGAGAGCAAGCGCCGCATCTTTGAAACGCTCATCACCCCGGGCGAGGAGATCCCCACCGCCTTCACGGAGACCGATATCCTGCGTCTGCTGGGGCTGGAAAAGAGCGATCTGCCGGAAAACGCCGGATCCGGAGAGCAATAAGATGTCTGAGAACGGCATCACTCAAACCATAATATGAAAGAAGGCGGCCACCGTGTCATACGGCGGCCGTCTTCCTTTATATCTGTATGGTCCGCGTTTCCGCGCGTTCTTCCCGCTTCCGGGAAACGGTATGCTTTCGCCGGGATCTATCCCCGGCAGATCCCGGGATCCGGTGCTTTCTTCAGTCCTTCACGCCGGTCACGATATCCCGGTCCACCGCCTGCTCCACCCAGTGAGCAAAATCGTTGAATGGCGCTTCTGTCAGCGGGCGCAGCCCGGCCTTTTCCATGGCGGCTTCCGCATCGGCGCGTTTCAGCGTGTTCAGGTTGAAGGAAAGCGCCATGGCGCCGCCCTTCACCATAGCCCGCGCGCAGCCCGGCAGCACCCTGTCCAGCAGTTCTGTCAGCGTGCTCATGCCGCCGTTCTCCTTCGGGGCGTGCTGCACACCGTAGGGCAGATCGCAGATCACCAGATGGCAGCTTTCCTTCTTCACGATCTCTCCGGTCAGTGCCGCGTCAGCACCCGTCCATTCCAGTGTCTGCACGTTCCCTTCCTTCTGCGCTTTCGCATCAGGGGCGATCTCATAGCGCGTTTTGCGCAGAGCCTTCCCCTTCACCGGCAGGGAGGAAGCGCTTTTTTTATATTTCAGCCTTTCCGTCTGCAGGAATCTTTCCAGAAAGCTGTCCGCCTCCTGCAGGGACGGCTTCGCGGTCTCGATCCCGACGGCATTGTGCCCCTCACACAGCGCGCAGAAAAGGCTTGTTCCCTTTCCGCACATCGGGTCCAGCACCGTCAGCCGGTCTTCTCTTTTCGCGAAAGCGGAGGCCGCCTTCGCCGTATGCAGCATCAGAAAAGTAAAATCCGGGTTTGTTTTCCCCTTGTATTTCAGGATATGCGGCAGCTCCGCAGGGATAAAGCCGTCCTCCGGCCGCCGGAGTGGCAGGAGCAGGCCGTCCTCCGTCCGCTCCGCGGCAAAGCAGATGCCGCTCTGCCCCGTCAGGGCCGCAAACGCCCCGCCGGTCAGTTCCGGAGCGGTAAAGGTGATGAAGGGCTCGCCGCCGATGATTTCATCCTTCAGATCCTCACAGGGAATATCCCATGCCTTCAGCAGGCAGGCCGTTTCCGCCTTCGCGAGCTTGCTCAGAGAGGCCCTGTAGCGCGCGTTGGCATGCGGTTTTAACAGAAAAGCGTATTTCATATTCATCCTTCCGTCCGGTTTTTCCGGCATCCGCTGCAAAAACGGGAAGCACCGCGGCTTCCCGTCATTTATCCGTCTCATCGCCGGCAGAGCGCTTGCTTTCATACATCCGGCGGTCCAGTTCATTCAGAAACTCGTTCACAGACTGCTCCCGCAGATCCAGTTCACACTTGCCGATAGACGCGGAAAGCTCCAGCTCCGGGGCGGATCTCAGCCGGCATCCGCTCAGGCCCGTGTGGATCCTGCTCTCGCACGCCGCGATCTCATCCGGCTGAAGGGTATTCAGCAGCACCACGAATTCATCACCGGCATAGCGTATGACCGTTCCGTTGCCGGCCACGGCGCCGGTCAGCACATTCGCCGCGGCGATCAGCGCCTCATCCCCGGCCAGATGTCCGTACCGGTCATTGATATCCTTGAACCGGTTCATATCCAGCATCATGGCGGTAAAGCGGGTCTCATCGCCCGTCTTTCCGCCGAATTTATTGCGCAGGTAATCCATATAGAAGCGGTTGTGCAGCCCCGTGAGGGGATCCCGGAACACCAGTTCATTCTGCAGACTGGTGAACACGCCGGCAACAGATATGGCGATGAAGGGCCATACGGCGGATATCCCGTAGCACACCGTCTGCACGGCCAGCCCGGAAAACACAGGCGCCACGAACGCCCACACAGGGAACAGCTTCAGCACGCCGCCCTTGCGCCGGGCGCGGATGTACAGGATGATGCTGTATATCATGCTGAAGGCATCGATCCCCAGATATGCATAGAACAGCGGCCCGCGAGCATAGGTATTTGTCTCATCCACCGAGAACACGGCAGGCGTGAACAGATTGACGATCAGCGGGATCAGGGTCAGGTGCGCGATGATGATGATCTTCTTCAGCGGCAGTTTTCCGCCCGCCAGATGCAGATGCTCCACAATGAAGACCAGCCACACCAGCCCGGTGCCGATATTCATGGCGTACAGCCAGCTGTTGCACACATAGTTCAGCACCCGGTTCATTGTGCCCGGCTGCCCGTCGCACTGGAAGGAGATATAATCCGCCACGCAGGAAACGAAGGAGAAGATCACCAGATACATCAGGCACCGGTTTTCCGTCGTTCTGACCCGCAGCCTCCACATATTGCCGAAAAACACGATCAGCGTAAGGACCGTCCCCATCAGGTCGGCGATCAGGATCGCGGGCAGGTTGATATTGGTATTCCATAATGTAGATAAGCCGATGCGTGTCATCCGGTCCTTCTCCCGTACATCCGCGCCGGCGCCGTCAGTCAGCCATCTTCCGGTTCTGCCGGAGCGCGGACAAATTCTGTCATACGCCTGTATTATAGCAGAAGCATTTGCGCCGCACAAGGACTATTTCTCATGCCGGTTTGCATAACTGTCACGATATTGTTCACCTATCGGCAAAAAATGAACACTTTCCGGATCATTCATATGTATAAAAACTGTTTTTGACTGCAAACAGTATGTTTCTGTTCATTTTTATCTGTCCGGGATCAGCGCGGATAGAAAAACAGCACCCGCCGCGGATGCTGTTTTCTGAATGAAGTACAGGGATCATATCCGCTCTCCCTTTCCGGGAGGAATGCCCCTTCACAGTTCCTTCAGGTATGCCCGCAGTTCATCCGGCGTTCGAAGCACCTTTTCCACCGCGCCCTCCAGCATAACATTGTCATGCCCGTCAATAAAGCTGCGGACATCTGTTCTGTATCCGATGCAGCGCTTTCCCTTTGCGCAGCACCACCCCAGTTCAAAGCAGGCGCCCTCATCCGGTACGCGGCCGTCGCTCAGAAACAGGACGGCATCACACCACTCCATGTGTTCACAGTCCAGATCGAATAAGTACCTGCGTTTGGGGATGCCCCCGATCAGTTCCGGCAGATCGGCCACGCATCCGCCGTCACGCTGAGGCAGATAAGTTTCATGCCCGCATTCGCGGACGATGGCGTCAACGGATTCGTTGAATACGCGCTCCGCCTCATTGAACAGAGGGGCGGCGATGTAGATCTTCATAGAGAGCTCCTTTTTCTGATCATCAGGATCTGTCAGGTGTGTTCTGATGGGATCATTATATCATATGCCCCGGCTGCCGGCAACAACCTGCCGCAGCAAAATACATATTACAGCACTGAATCCGCGTTTTCTGTTTTAAATCCATACTAACAGTATAAAAATTTATATTATTTTTGTATGTACAGTATCTTCCATTCTCTCCTTTTATCCCCTATAATGGCATCGTAAAAGATCGACGGAGGTCACCCGCATGAAACTTACGCTTTCTGAAAACATCCGTGCGTTCCGCAAACAGCGGAAACTGACACAGGAAAAACTGGCTGAAGCTCTCGGCGTAACGGTGGGCGCTGTGTATAAATGGGAATCCGGGCTGTCGCAGCCGGAGCTGGGCATTCTGGTGGAACTGGCGGATTTCTTCGATACATCGGTGGACGCCCTGCTGGGATACCGGGCGCGGGACAACCGGCTGGACGCCGCTCTGGAGCGGCTGATATCCCTCTGCGGCGATATGGACCCTTCGGCGCTGACAGAGGCGGAAAAGATACTGGGAAAGTATCCCCACTCCTTCAAGGCGGTGTATGCCTGCGCGGAGATCATACTGGGGTTCAGCGCCATGGACCGTGATCCGGCAAAGATCAGGCGCGCCATGGAACTGCTGGAACAGGCGAGAGTGCTGCTGCCCCAGAATGACGATCCCGCCGTCAGCGAGGTAACGATCTGCGGCAGTCTTGCCGGGGCACATTTCATGCTGGGCGAAAAGGAGAAGAGCATCGAGCTGCTGCAGAAAAACAACCCCGGCGGCATTTTCAACAGCGAGATCGGTCTGCTCCGGGCGGTGTATATGGAGCGGCCGGAAGAGGCGGTCCCTGTTCTGGCAGACGCGCTGGTGAACTCCGTTTCCGGTCTGATCACCGCCATCATCAGCTATGTTTTCGTCTTCCGTTCCCGGGGCGACTGGGCGTCGGCGCTGGATATCACCACCTGGGGTGCGGATTTCATGGCGGGGCTGAAGACAGAAAACACGTCCGATTCTCTGGGAAAGACCCACGCGGAGATCCTGGTTCTGCTGGCATACGCGCAGCTGAAGTCCGGCCTGCGGGAAGAGGCCTCCGCATCCTTGAAAAAAGCCCGCGTCATGGAACAGCGCTTTGATTCCAGGCCGAACTACAGTATGGAATCCACCCGTTTCGCCGGTCTTCTAGACCAGCCCGTGATCCTTCTGGATGTTTTCAGCGGAACGGAAGCCGGCGGCATCAGCGGCCTGATCTCCCTTCTGGGAGACCGGGAACTTTCGGAGCAATGGAAGGAACTGACAGAAAATGAACAATGAATTGACAAAACCGCGCAATGTGTTCCGCATCCGCAACTTCCGGCTGGTGTTTTTCGGCGCGCTGGTATCCGAGCTGGGCGCCACGCTGTACAACTTCGCCGTGGGCTTCTACATTCTGGAGATCAGCGGCAACAACGCCTTCCTGCAGGGACTGTATCTGGCGCTGTGCGGCGCGTCCATGCTGGTATTCACCCCCATCGGCGGCGTGCTGGGCGACCGCTTCAGCAAGGCGAAGATCATGTACCTGTGCGACTACCTGAAGGGCAGCTCCATCCTGCTGGCAACGGCGCTGATGCTGCTGTTCCCCGCCGCGGACGCGCAGCTGGTCATCCTGTTCACTTTGGGCATTCTGGGCAATGCCGTCAGCGGTATCTTCAACCCGGCGGCTGGCGCCCTGTTCCCCCACATCGTGAAGGAGGAGCAGCTGCAGCAGGCAAACTCCTACTTTTCCATGAAGAGCGCTCTGGAGGGCATCGCCGGGGTCATTCTGGCGGGCATCCTGTACACGGCGCTGCCCATATACCTCCTTTTCATCGCGGTGGGCGTATGCTTCATCGGCTCCGCCGTTTCCGAAATGCTGATCCGCTGTGAATACACCCCCTCGGACGAACACCTTACATTGAAGCTTGCCTTCCGGGACATGGCGGATGGCGTGCGCTACCTGAAAACGAAAAAAGCCATTCTGGCTCTGCTGGGCGCCATATTGTTCATCAATTTCTTCTTCACGCCGGTGACGGGCAACTTCCTGCCCTTCTTCATCAAGACGGATCTCGCCGCCGCGCCGGACTATCTGTTCAGCGGCGTGCTGACTCCCGAGCTCTGGTCCTCGATATTCAGCGTGTGCTTCGGCATCAGTTCGCTCATTGCCGCCGCAGTCCTCAGCGCAAAGAAACAGGCGGAAAAATGCGGTTTCAGAACGGCTCTCCGGCTCTGCGCCACCGCGGCGGCCATGATCGTGCTGACGGCATGCTACTGGCTGCTGGCGGATAAGGGAGAAAATATAAACGGCTTCCTGATCACCTTCTGCCTCATCTGCCTGGCGATGGGCACGTTGATCTCCCTCATCAACATCCCCATCAGCACCGCCACGATGCGCATCGTTGACCGGGACAGGCTGAGCAAGGTGAACAGCATCATCAGCATCGGCGCCCAGGGCATGATCCCCATCGCCTCGGTGCTGGCTGGCATCATTCTGGAAAACCTCGGCACCACGGTGCTGCTCCTCTTCTGCACGCTGGGCTTCACAGTCACCGCCGTGCTGCTGCTTTTCAACAGACGGATAAGAGAACTATGAGACAGGTGTAAACGCCATATTGAATGGCACACAAAAAGGCATCCGGGCATGATCCGGTGCCTTTTTAACATACATGGATCCCTGCTGCCTTTTCGCTGCCCGGATGGTTCCTGTCCGGCATTGCTCTTTTCTGCGCATTGACGCTGTTGTATCATGGCGGTATACTGTTTCCGGAACCGCTTTACCCGGAGCAGCAGATCGGGAGTTTCAGGCAATATAAACAAACATTCCTTACCGGAGGTGCGATGTGAATACCATTACAGACGCCCAGAAAATATATGAGCTTTCAAAAATCTGGAAAGAAGCCGCCTACAATTTCGCGTTCTGGGACAAGGTGGATATCGACTGGGACGGGGAGTACAGAAAGGCGCTTGCCCGGGTCATGGAAACGAAAGACCTCTATGACTATTACCGTGAGCTGAAGCGGTTCGTCGCTTTGCTCAATGACGGACATACCGATGTCAGTTTTCCGAATGAAATAATGCAGGATCCGGAGTTCTTTTCCATGCTCCCTGTATACTTCGCGAAGCCCGGGGATGATATCCTCGTGATCGCCGTCTCCGAAGGTGTAAAGGACAAGATCCCGTTGTTCAGTACCCTGATCAGGATCGATGAAAAAGATATCCATGATTATATTAAGGAGAACTGCTATCCGTACTTCTGGCACGCCAATGAGGACGCCTGCGGTCTTTTCGCGATGAACAGTCTGATATTCGGCAGGCGCGGAAGCAGTTCTGTCTTCACTTTTGCAAAGGATGGGAGGGAATTCGATATCCGGCTTGAAAGAGTCGATCCCTCTGGGATCGTATGGTGTAAAACAGATCCTGTCCCCCAAAGCAGTATAAATCAAAGGCTGATCAGCAGTTCAGATGTCCATACCGTACACA
Organism: Clostridiales bacterium; assembly: GCA_017577285.1. Lineage (GTDB taxonomy): Bacteria > Bacillota > Clostridia > Christensenellales > Aristaeellaceae > ZC3RG03. Next base: position 5,001 of record PITV01000034.1, on the reverse strand, counting down.
TAACGGATGACGGGATCGCGATCATCAGGATGACCTCGTTCGATGATGCCTCCATGCCTGAAAAGATCTATTCCTGCTTTGATGAACTGAAAAGCGCGAAAGGCTATATCCTTGATGTCAGAGGCAACAGCGGCGGGAACAGCGGGAACGCCGATGCGATCGCGGCAATGTTTATAGACGGAGGATTCCACAGCTGTTATGCTGAAACCCAAATCTATGAACCCACATATAAGGCATGGGCGGAGTGCAGGACGGATCTCAAAGGCCTTTCGCCCAAAGAAGCGCTCCTGAAATTTGCAAATGACGCATACAGCCTGAAAACCTATCATATGCAGAAAAACACATTCTACATCAAAGATGAAGGGAGAGCGTTCGAGAATAACGCTCCCGGAAAGCTTGACGGCCCGGTCGCCGTTCTGATGAACCAGTTTACATTTTCCGCCGCGGAGGATTTTGTTGACGTGATGAAAATGTACACGAACGCGGTTTTTATCGGGAACAACACCGCAGGCACCAGCGGTCAGCCCCTATGTGAGGCGCTCGAAAGCGGCGGCTTTTTCCGCGTCTGCACGCGCAGGTGCATAGCCCAGAACGGCGAGGATATCTACAACAAAGGTTTTACTCCCGATATCAGGATCATACCGGCTGCAGAGGATATCGCGTCAGGCCGGGATGCGGTGCTGGAAAAGGGGCTGGAGATCATGAAAACGAACATCTGAAACGGCGGTCAATCAGGAACAGACGGGAACTGCACGGGGGGATTATGTATGACTAAACCTGAAATGATAATTTTTGATTATGGCAGCACTCTGCTTTTTGAGCCTGATTGGAGTTCCGAAAGGGGTAACACTGAACTTATGAAATACATCGTGAAGAATCCTAACAATTGTACTGTTCAGGATCTTCGAAGAGAGTTGCCATGTATGATGAAGATGTATAACTGATCATCTGAAAGGGCCTGTTCCGGCAACATGGAACGGGTCTTTTTTTATGGGTAAAAACATCATTTTGAACCCGATGTTGAACAAATGTTGAACAAATGGCGTTTCATGGTGATCCATGATCGAAAGTATAAAAAATGAAAGTCCCTGATAAACAAGGACTTTCGGGTGGTGGTGACAACAGGACTCGAACCTGTGACCCCATCGATGTGAACGATGTGCTCTCACGAACCATACTTTACTCACCACATATCCGTGCGGTGTGGCTCATTTGCCGGAAATTCGTTCACATCAAAACACTGTAACATTTAGTCGACTACACTACATCTTGATGTAGCAATATATCCAAAACTTCCATCTTTGAGTTTGATCTTGTACCATCCGTTTTCTTCACCTAAGCAATCGTAAATTTCGCCGGCATCAGCGTAGGCAATCTTATCATAGTCACTTGATGGGCCGGAGCGAACATTACTTCCATTATTAACCTTGACTCTCATGAACGAAACGGCTGTAGTTACCTCGTCATAAAGCTCACCACAGAACCATTTCGCGGATGTGATTTCTGAATTATCCGTCGAGAAATCAATAAGTCTCGCGTCATCAATTGTACCTTCGTAATGGACTTCCTTGAGTTTTTTGCAGCCCGAGAATGCTCCTTTTTCAACAGAAGTAACAGTCACCGGAATTTTGATAGATACTAAATCGCCGCAAGATTCAAAGCACCTTTCCCCAATAGATGTTACTCCAGCCGGAACAATAATCTCTTTTACTCGCGTGTTACCAAAAACTGCCTTGTTTAATACTGAAATGCTTGGGGATATTCTGACTTTTTCAAGATGGGTACAACAGTAGAAAGCACTTGCTCCTATGGTTACTACACTATCAGGAATATCAACGCTTTTCAGTTTGGTGCACCAACCAAATGCGCTCGGTCCAATTTGTGTCAATCCATTCGGGAGAGTTATTGACTCCATTTTTGCACTTCTAAACGCCTCAGTTCCAATGCATTCAAGCGTAGAAGGAAATGATACACTGGTTAGGTTGTCGATCCGATAGAAAGCATAATCACCTATTGATGTAATCCCTTCTTCAATAATAACACTTTGAATATTATCTCGTATGTTATACCACGGAGAACTGTCTTCCGAACAATTGTCAATAGCCCCGACACCAGTAATGGTAAGCACACCATTTTCATATTCCCAAATAGCATTTTCACCGCAGGAACCGCTATTAGAAAAAAGACTCTCGGCATTACTATTGGCAGTCACAAATATGAGGGCAAATAAAGCAATGAGCAAACAGAGCGATAATCTCTTATACATTCATCCCACCTCCTATTTTTTTGCATCAAGATAAGTATATTTTCGATGAAAAATATTGTCAAGTGTAACGAGTCGCACAAAAGTGACTCTATAAAATTTTTTGATATTTTCTCCAAAAAAACAATACCCGCGAGCCAAAGGTCCGCGGGATGTTCTGTTATTTTTGTTGTTAAGCTGTCATGAAAGTACTTGCCTCACTAACCGTAATTCTCGGCTCCTGCATTCCCAGAAATTCCTCCCGGGTAATGAATAATATGGCATCCAGAGGATTTCTACCCCCTTACAGTTTCATCATCAAAGTACTTCCGCGCCGGGTATCGGTATTGAATAGTTATTTCATACCCTCTACGGATGGTAACCTTTTCAACAATCAGTCGAAGCAGTCTTTTCTTCTCACGGATATCAAGCAAATCATAGTTGGCAGCTCCCGACCGGATATCCATAATATCCTTGTACGCCTGCTCTATTGATTGCTTATCATTCTCCTCGTTTATGATCAGTTCACGCAGTTCTCTTTCCTTCTCAGCATATTCTTTTTTGAAGCGAATCAACGAATCATTCAAGGTTGCTACCTCATCCGGTGCATTTATTTGAATAGCTTGTATGAGTTTATTTTCGATACTGTCAACTTCATTCCGGAATAAATCGCATACAGATTTCAGGCTCGAAATCTGCTGCTCATAATCACTGTGGACTTGACCGTCAAGCAGGCCAACAAGATCTGTCGCGGGCAGATGGAGCAAGCAATCCAATACCACTTTCACCCGACCTTCAACTGTTTCCTCTACGCGAGACGCCGTGTAAATCCTTTGTCCATTGCAGTCAGCATCTTGGCGATAATTTGTTCCGCAGCGATATACCTCTCTGCTATAGTGTGGCTTTTTATATGTAGTTGTTCCATACATCCGAAAACCACAGTCTCCGCAATAAAGCAGGTCATTCAACAAATATCTTTCAAGCGTTCGAAGATGAAAACTGTTCTTGTGTTCCGGTGCGTTGGCATGTTCACTGATAAACCGATTTGCTTTGTAAAAAACTGTATCTTCCACAATCCGATAGTTCTCAAAAGGTTCAGATATTTCATTTCCTATATGCTGTCTGCCTATATAAATCGTATTTCGCACAATGATGTTTATTGTGCTGGCTTGCCACAGTCCCGTTTCGCGGCGGGTAGGAATGGAGTGACTGTTCAAGTATGTTGCAACATGGCGCGTACTGTAATGATATTCGCCAATCAGGTCAAAAATTAATCGGACAGTTTCTGCTTCCGTTGTATTGATTACAAGATCATGAACCGGTTGATTCTTTTTGTTAAGTCTCCCCATATATTCCAACTTGTACCCATACGGATATCTTCCCCCACGAAAAAACCCGTCTTTCACTATCTGGTGTTGACGGGTTCTTACACGGATGGCCGTTTTCTCACTTTCACCGGAAGCCTGCCAATAGCGGATGTAGTTCATCAGCTTATCAACATGTGTATCAAAGCGCTGCTGCCCCTCCTTTACACTCCATACTTCAACATTGTGTTTCACAAACCATTCAACAACAAATGGTGTTTCGTCCTCTCGTCGGCCAAGGCGGTCAAACATAAACACGAGCAGAATATCATACCGATCCAGCAAAGCCTCTTCCTTAAGTTCTTGTATTGCGTCTCGGTTTTCTACCCCAACCTTATATCCGGATACGCCTTTCTCATAAACTTCACGAAGAATGGTCCAGCCCTGCTCCTCCGCGTAAGCCCTGCAGGCAATCCTCTGCATAGGAATATCGTTATGGTCAACTTGTCCCTGTGTCGAAACACGATATAAGCAATAGACTCTTTTCATAATAATTCTCCACCTTACGCAGTCATAAAAGCACTTGCCTCGCTGACTGTAATAGAATCCTGCATTCCCAGGAATTCCTCCCGGGTGATGAAGAACTTGATGTGAATGTTATAGTGTTTATCTACAGTGATCTTCTCGATGATCCGCGCAAGAATCATTTTCTGCGTTTCCACATCCGCTTTATCAAACTCTTCAGCCCAGATACAAATATTCCGGCAGTGTTTGGTCATGACAGACAGTTTCTCTTCCTCATTACCCTGCTGCTCCTTTACATCGGAGAGTTTAGCCTCTGTTTCTGCTATTGCGGCTGCGTTCTCATCCAGCAGACTGCGAAGCATCCCGGTATCAAAATCACTTTCTCCGCTGATAGCCCTGACCACCTCCTGCCGGAGGTTTGTTTCCTGCTTGCGGAGTTTGGTAAGCTTTGCCTCCAGATCACGAATATTGTCTGAAAACTGGTTCTTCAGCATCCGGCGGGACTGTTCTCTCCAAATGTCCTCCGGGTTGTCCGTGAACTCCATAAAGTACTGATGTACCACCGCGAGGACCGCTTTCTCGATCCGGTCGGCATTGTACACGCCCATTTCGTTTTCATCTTTCCGGGATTTGATCGTTCCGGTGTAGCAACGGTATACCTTTCTGTAATGCCTCTCCCCTCCATATATCCTTGAGGAGTAGGTTCCGACCATCCTGCTCCCGCAGTTCGCGCAATAGAGCAGCCCGGTAAGCTGGCGTGCGCTGTGTTCCGAAAGTGGGAGTTTTGTATTGCTGTACTCACCCTTTTCGTTTTTCTGCAGCTGCCCCTGATGCGGGATGCGTTTCTGCATCGCATAATGTACAAAGGAGAAGTCCTCATCGGACACCAGTCGAAGACTCTCAATCGGATCGGAAACAGTATCATTCATG
>PITV01000337.1 GCA_017577285.1 Clostridiales bacterium | reverse complement strand
GAGTGGGGGATCGATCCGCGTGAATACCACAGCCGTGTGCTGGAAGAAATGATCCGGCGTGACAAGAATCATCCCTGCGTGGTGATGTGGAGCCTGGGAAACGAGCCGGATACAGAGCACTTCCCGCAGTCCGCGTATGATTACTGGATGCCGCTTTACAGGCAGGCTCATGAACAGGACCCGCAGGACCGCCCTGTTACTCTGGTTGGCTGCCAGAACGACTATACAAAGGATATCACGATACCGGCGATGGACGTGGTGTGCATCAACCGTTACTACGGCTGGTATAATCTCTCCGGTGATCTGGAAAACGCGGGATACGCTTTCCGGATGGAACTGGACTGGTGGGATCATATCGGGAAGCCGCTCATCCTTTCCGAATACGGTGCGGATACGGTGAACGGGCTGCACGGAGTAGTGCCCGAAATGTTCACGGAAGAGTTTCAGATGGAATACTATAAAACGATCAACGCCTGTCTGGATGAGAGGCCTTATGTGATCGGGGAGCTTCCGTGGAATTTCGCGGATTTCGGCACCCAGCAGGGTCCGATGCGCAGCGGGGGAAACCGGAAAGGCCTGTTCACCCGCGACCGCAATCCCAAACTGGCCGCACACTATTTCCGCAGACGCTGGGAGGAAATGGAAGCGCGTGCCGGTGAAACGGAAAAAGGAGAATGACCTATGTCTGTGCGAAATGAGTGGCTGAATGCTCTGCTTATGATCTGCCGGCCGGTCATTGACAGCCTGGCGGAAGGAAAACTGAAGAAAAGCATTCCGCTGGATCTCCATCCGGATCGCGCGGCTTTTGTTCCTCTGGAAGCTTTTGCGCGCAGCGTTACAGGTCTGGCTCCCTGGCTGGAAGCGGATACAGGCAAGCTGGATGCTTCTGAAGCAGCATTGCAGAGGGAATGGCGTGCGAAGGTCCTGCGCTGTATGGATATGGCTTCCGATCCTTTTTCGCCCGACTTCATGCTGTTTGACCGCGGAGGTCAGCCGCTCGTAGATGCGGGATTTCTGGCTCATGCCCTTGTGCGCGCTCCGAAAGCGCTGGCAGACGCGATGGAGCCGCGGGTGAGGAAACAGCTTGCCGGCGCGCTCCGCTCCTCCCGTTCCATTGCCGCCGTCAACAGCAACTGGCTTTTCTTTTCCGCTATGGTGGAAGCCGGTCTGTATGTGATGGGCGAGGAGTATGATATCATGCGCGTGCTGAATGCCCTGCGCAGTTTCCGCGAATGGTATCTCGGAGACGGGATATACGGTGACGGTCCCGATTATCATTTTGATTATTACAACAGCTTTGTGATCCATCCCATGTATGTGTCCATCGTCAATCTGATGGCGGATGTGAACCCTGAAATTGCTGCCATGAGGGAAACCGTCAATCATCGCGCGTCCCGGTACGCGTCGATCCTGGAGCGGATGATAGGCCCGGACGGCAGTTATCCTGTGACGGGCCGTTCCATATGCTACCGCTTCGGGGCATTCCAGATGCTGGCGCAGGCGGCACAGGAACACATCCTTGAGCCCCACCTGACGCCCGCGGGCGTTCGCTGTGCACTGGATGCCGTGATCCGCAGGGTGATGAGCGCGCCGGATATGTTCGATGC
>PITV01000336.1 GCA_017577285.1 Clostridiales bacterium | reverse complement strand
GGATCTGAAGGTGAACCCCGATTCCCTGGCGGCATTCATCAAGGCGAACGGCGAAGGCCCGAAGAATGAGGCAGGCGAAGTCATGTGGCCTTACGGCGGGATGGACGTATTCCAGGATTGGGTCTGCAGTCTGGAGCTGGTGGATGGACAGGGTAATCTGGTATTCCTCGGACACGCCGGGCAGAACGGTTACGGCAACGAATGGGCTGAATTCCTCTATCCTTATCTGGAAAACATTCCTGCTGAGCTGTATCTAGCCCCGATTAAGGATGGTGTGGCAGATATGAGCCAGGCCGTGCGTGTGAAGTGATCGTAATAAACCAAGCGTTATCTCAGGAGGGCACGAAGTGATCCGTGCCCTCCCGTCTTTATCGGGGGATTTGAAATGAAACGTGTTTTGATGATTGTCACAGTATTTATGGCGACATGGCTTCTTCAATCTGTTCAGGCTGAAGGTCACATATATTCTATCGAAGAACTGAATCGGATGGGACAGCCGGAGTGGAAGGAAACCTATCAGGCAAACGGCAGAACTGTTGAAGTGGACTGCACTGTTGACATACCGGACGTCAGCAACTTCCCGGTCCTGACGGTCCAGGCTATGCCGCCGGTTGAAGAGCCGTTATACAGCGCACTGCTCCAGCGCTATGCCGCGCCTAAAGGAACAAAGCTTGATTATGAATTCAGATCCAATGATTATCAGACAGTTCTATCGTATGCTGATCCCGGCGGCTGGGATGAAAAGGCTGGCGAAATACCCGGCAAGGTCACGGAACGTTGGCACTCATTGCTGAAATATAACCTGGGCGGCGCATATGCCGACAACAATGATCTATCGCTGCGGGATGCTTTTTCCATTGCGCAGTCGCGTCTTGAAGAAGCGTTTCCAGGTATAGAACTGAAGCTGATGGATGTGGCTTTGCATGACAGATTGCAGAACAAGAGCAGCGGTCAGTATCTTCGGGAAAAGGGCTGTTATTATCTGTACTGTACACAAAAGCTGCATGGTATTCCATTCCTGGCTCCGATTGCTGCGGCATTTGTGCATTACGGATCCATGCCGCATAACCTCTATGCGCTTCAGCAAAGGGGGATTGTGTATGCGGCGATTTATGATCAGGATTCGTTTGCCATCAACAGTTACTGCTGGAAGGAAGCCTCTGTTCTGTATGATGATGTGCCGTTGCTCTCTTTCGATCAGGTGAAGCCCCAGCTGGAAGCATTGATTATGAGCGGCAATATCCGTTATGTATATCATGTCGGCCTGGGCTATGTGCAGTACTGCGCCAATGAAAACGGAGACGCCCCTTATACGCTGGCTCCGGCTTATGTTGCCTGGTGCGAATACTGCAATGACGCAGAATCAGAACCGCTGGCGTCCAAGGACGAAGGCGCGGATATCTTTCTTGGTAACCCACAGAATTTCCAGCCGATCATCATCAACGCCCAGACCGGAGCAGTCCATGACAATCAAAGCACGGATTATTCTTTGGCTGTTGCGCCGATGATCATCAGATAGTATGGAGGAACACGGAATGAAACACAGCTTTGTATCTTTGTTACTGATGATCGTCCTGCTGCTCAGCATCACAGCGGAAGCAGAAGACAGATTTACGATTTCGGAAATATACGAGCAATACAATGGAC
>PITV01000335.1 GCA_017577285.1 Clostridiales bacterium | reverse complement strand
GCGTATAGCGTGTGCGGTAGTCTTTTCCGCAGTGCATGGAGCGGTTGAGCAGATCAGACGGGATGCACTCATCCGCGGGCGTCATATCGCTGCCCAGCTTCTCCATTACAGACCGGATCTTTCCCACTGGCGGCATATCATTGATGACAGCCCGGATATCATCGATCCGTTCTTTGACCCTGCCGATCCTTCTGCGCTGCTCTTCTTCTGTGAGGAAGTCGCCGGGATTTTCACGCATGATCTGGGCGCCGCCCTCCGTGCCGTAGGAATGCAGCATCCATCTTTCACGCTTCTCACGAGAGATGCGCTTTGCGATGACGGCATCCGTATCGATCCTGTTTACGTCCTCTCCAGCAAAACGGGTGAAACACGGCCATACCAGCAGGGTGGATACGCCGACACTGGCGCCATGCATGGGTGGACGTATGCCCTGCTGCACCAGGATCATCTCCCAGTACTGGGCGATATTGTGTTCGATAGAGGCTACTGCCCGGGTGTTGTCTATAATCATGATCGTGACGCCGGCAAGGATGAGAGCCTCAGTCAGGATGCGCATGCCCTTTTCGCTTTTTTTCGCGATCTCATCCACATTGTCGACCAGCGCGTTCAGGGCATTCGTCACCAGCTCGCCGCACACGGGGCAGAAAGGCTCGTCATTTACGATATTGCCAAGTTTCCAGTCCGCCAGCGCGATATATTTGCCGAGCACATCACCCACGCCGCTGGCGATCATCTTCATAGGTGCGGTTGCCATCACATCCAGATCGCATACGATGATCTGCGGGCATACGGCGGGGCGCTGGATCTTCAGCCCGCGGTGCAGAAGAGGCGCTACAGCGCTGGTATATCCGTCCATGGAGGGGGCGGTGCCCACAGCCACAAAGGGGAGCCCTGTGCGTTCGGCGTTGATGCGGGTGGTATCTGTTACAGTTCCGCTGCCGACAGAGATCAGGAAACGGGTGTCGCGGGTGATGGAAAGAAGCACTTCACCGCAGCTCAGATCATCAGGCAGCATTTCGCCGTCCCGGTGTATCACGCAGGTAACGACTGTGAAACCGGCTTCCGTAAGCGCACGGTATACATTTTCACCGGCAACCTTCCAGGTGGTTTCATCCGCCACCAGCACGCAGTTGTCGCCGAGACCTCTTTCCCTGATATATCCGGGAATGCGGGGGATCAGCCCTGTGCCGATATAAATATCCCTGTCAGGCATGTGATGCTCGCAGCCGCAGTGGCATTCCGGGATCGAAATGATCATTTTTCCGTTTTCGTCATAAGAAACATTTACTGACATACATATTACCTCCCGGTCACGGAGAATCTGAATTCCGTATCATTGTAGCATAATGAAGAATGTTTTTCCAGTTAAATGAGTATAAAATGTTTCACAGTTACCTTACACGTAAAAAAGAAACTGCCGCGGTAACGGCAGTTTCCGGAAATGATGAATGCTGTCAGCCCAGGTCTACGATGATGGGAAGGATCATGGGATTGCGCTTGATCTTTTCGTAAATGAAACGGTGCAGTTCATCCTTGATGCGGTTCTTGATGCTGGGCCAGTCACTGCCCTCGATATGACCGTAGGAGGCAATGATGGCGCGCACCACATCACGGGTCTGCTCAATGATATCCTCGTTTTCACGCACATACAC
>PITV01000334.1 GCA_017577285.1 Clostridiales bacterium | reverse complement strand
GGCTCTATGCCACCGGCTTCTCCATGGGCGGATGCAAGACCTGGGACATGTATCAGGAATATCCGGAGCGCTTTGCCGCCCTGGCGCCCATGGACGCCACCTTTGACGTGGGCAAGAATATGTTCGGCCAGGACGCGCCCCGGCTCAACAGGGATACCCCCGTGCCCGTTTTCTACGCCGGCGGAGAGGAGACGCCCCTGCCCGAGCTGCCCTTCCAGGCGGATAAATGCACCGAGCGCATCGCCTATGTATTCGATGTGAACGGCATCAGAAAGCCCTATAACGTCAGCTTTGATGACCAGAGCAGCTGGGAGAACCGCATCTGGGGCGTGAACGGCGATTCCACCGAAAAGATCTTTGATGAGACCCGCAACGCCGTGCTGACCCTGCACCGGTTCAATGACAAAGCCGGAAAGGAAATGCTGGCGCTGGCCTCCATCAGCCCCCAGGGCCACGAGTGCCGCCAGCACACCTGCGAACAGGCATGGCTGTTCATGAGCAGATACCGCAGATGACCCGCCCGGCGGTGGACTGAAATACAATAAAAAGCATAAAAAAAGCCCGGTCTGCGTGCAGGCCGGGCACTTCTTTGCTTGCGGGAATTTTCCTGTGCCGGAAAGGGGCCGGACATCATCCACCGGCGGGGGCCGCATCCGGGCGCGGGTGGGGCGTTTTTTCTTTCTTACAGGCCAAGCACGGCGCCGAGGATCATCAGCACCGTCAGGGTCAGGGAGAACACCATCCCCGCAATGGTGAGGACGGTCTGCTTCCTGCTGCGCACAACGGAAAGCTGCAGCTTCAGGGAGAAGATGCCCGCGATCCAGCCGAAAATGGGCGCGAATGAGAGGTAGGTGAGCACAGAAGCCCTGACGCGCGTTTCCCTGGCATGCTCCGATTCGCTCGCCACGTTCTCATCCGTGTTCTCGATCTCATCCTTCAGAAGATAATCAAGGGAGCAGCCGAAAAGCCTGCTCATGCGGATGAGTTTTTCCGTATCCGGGTACGCTGAGTTCAGTTCCCATTTGGAAACGGACTGGCGGGATACATGAAGCAGTTCGGCAAACTGCTCCTGGGTGAGGTTCTGTTCTTTCCTGAGTCTGGTGATCTTTTCTCCAACGGTCATATGCACTGACCTCCTTTCGATTTTACGGCCTCATGATATGACTGAGCCGGGGAATGGTCCAGAAATCGCGGGTTGCGATATGCAAAGGCGGGGTTGCAAAAGCGTGAAAACGCTCATTTGGGGCCCGAAAGACGGCCCTTCCGCAGCGGGGCGGCGCGGCCGGGGCGGAAAAGGACGCGGCGCTGCTCCTGAGCGGGGATAAAACGGACGCGGGATCAGAAACCGCAGGTCAGAAACCGCAGATCAGCGATCAGATCAGAGAAAGCCGTCAAAGATGCCGTAGCGCGAGGCAACGGCTTCCTTTCCCTCCGTCTTCGCAAGGCCCCTGAGATACTGCAGCATCTCGCAGGATACGCGGTCCATCTGCGCCCGGGCCTCAGCCCTTTCCCCCGCCGTGGGAGCATGAACGGACCGCTCGGCGGCACGGTCGCAGGCGGTGCGGAAATCGGCGTAACTGATACCTTTGGAAGAAGCGTGATCCTTCATGGAGATCCTCCTTTCACGGGACGGTCGGAAAAAGAAGAAAAGACGCGCGGGAGCCATCCGTGCCGGTGCCGTTCCTCCGGCGCCGCGGGAAGCGC
>PITV01000333.1 GCA_017577285.1 Clostridiales bacterium | reverse complement strand
CCTATATCCTGCGCAATGCAACCGCCCGCTCCCTTGTCATACTGGATGAGATCGGCAGAGGCACGAGCACCTTTGACGGCCTGAGCATCGCATGGGCGGCCGTGGAATATCTGACAGATTTCAAGCACAGCGGAGCAAAAACACTTTTCGCCACCCATTACCATGAACTGTCTGAGCTGGAAGGGCATCTGGACGGCGTGGTCAATTACTGCGTGGCTGTCAAGGAACACGGCGAGGAAGTTATCTTCCTGCGCAAGATCGTACCGGGCGGCGCCGACAAGTCCTTCGGCATCTATGTGGCCCGTCTGGCCGGCGTTCCCCGCAGTGTGGTCGCCAGAGCACAGGAGATCGAAGCCAGGCTGGAAGTCAACAACATCAATCAGAACAGTATCGGACAGAATATCCTGGGCGCCGGACATAAGAAAAAAGATCAGCAGGTAGATCTGCTCAGTTACGGTCAGACAGAATTTGTTGAGGAAGTCCGCAATCTGGATGTGCTTGCCATGACACCCATGGACGCCCTCAACAAGATGTTCCTTCTACACGAAAAAGCCATGAAACTGTAATCTTTGACCGATTGTTTTTTTGAGGTGAGTATGGAATCACAGCATATCGTTCAGCTGCCGCCGGAAGTTATCGGACAGATCGCCGCCGGTGAGGTGGTGGAACGTCCCGGCGCCGCTATCAAGGAGCTGGTGGAAAACAGCATAGACGCCGGAGCGACCGCTGTCAGCGTGGATATCCGTGACGGCGGGATCAGTTATTTCCGCGTGACAGATAACGGAAAAGGGATCATGCCGCAGGATATCCGTCTGGCTTTCGCCCGCCATGCCACCAGCAAAATACGCAGGTCTGAAGACCTGTACGGCGTAAAAACGCTGGGGTTCCGCGGTGAGGCGCTTGCCTCCATCGCCGCGGTTTCAAAGCTTCAGTGCAACACCCGCGCCAGAGGAAATGATACCGGTGTCTCAGTCAGGAATGAAGGCGGCCTGATCGGTCAGATCGAGGAATCCGCCTGCCCTGAGGGCACGACATTCATCGTAAAGGATCTGTTCTTCAATGCTCCCGTGCGCCGCAAATTTCTGAAGAAGCCTACCGTGGAGACCGCTGCGATTTCCGATCTGATGGCCCGCATGATCCTTTCACATCCAGAAGTATCGTTCCGCTACACCGCGGACGGCAAAAGCGTCTATTTCAGTGCGGGCGACGGCAGGGTCGATTCTGCTGTCATGAGTGTTTTCGGCCTGGACACACTGAAGAAACTGTATCCCGTCGACGGACATATGAACGGCATGATGATAAAGGGCTACGTGGGCGTGGGAGAACTCTCCCGTGGAAACAGAAGCCAGCAGTACTTCTTCCTGAACGGACGTCTGATGAAAAGCAATATTCTGACAGCCGCTTTGGAATACGCCTGCCGCCAGCGGGTCATGATAGGACGTTTCCCTGTCTGCATCCTCTATATCACGATGCCCTATGAAAATGTGGACGTCAATGTGCATCCAAACAAGTGGGAAGTCCGTTTTCAGGATGACAAAGCGGTATCTGCCGCAATGGAGAACATCGTATTCGATGCGCTGAACAAGCCCTCTGTGCTCGAAAAGGCCCCGTCTCTGTTCACTCCTGAGCAGGGCGGCGGGCAGACTGATAAAGAAAGAGCCCGCATCACCGTTTCCAGTACGGTCACCCCTGATCCCGCCGTTCAGAACGGAACCGCCGTCAGC
>PITV01000332.1 GCA_017577285.1 Clostridiales bacterium | reverse complement strand
GGTGTTCACTGAGCAGATACTTTTTTTCCAGACGCTCAAAACTGGTCTGAATGACCATCTTTTTCTCTTTCCCTCCCTTCTCACGGCGATGCAATGCCATTATGGCACACGATGCGGTGAAAATATACAGGAACGGTATGAACAAACTGTAAATATGAACGGAGCCGCCTGAATATCCTGTTTCACTTGCGGACAGACAGATCCCGTTCCAGGATACCGTAAAAAGGATTATAGCATTTTTTCCTGCCGCCGGTCAACCGTGATCAGCTAATATTACAGAATTATTAAACGTTGTTTCTTTTCTCCGTTTTCCTTGACAAGGGCAGATTATAAAGGCTATACTGCACACGGTAATCATAATGCTGAAAACAGGGGGTGACAGTCAATGGGCGACGGCGATAAATGCGTTGAAGGCGTGCCGCGATCATGTGTGGATACGCTCATTGGCGTGTCCCGGAATTGATATAAAGCGTGCGCCGGTACTTTTCGTCTGAACCGGAAAGGACCAGTTTCAGCGCGCTCTGGCACACCCTCTTCTCATACGCCAACCGCCGGAAGCACTGCGAATCTCAAAAGGAAACGGCAAGTGCTTGTTTTGCTTGTGTGCAGAACGATACGAGAGTGCTTTTCCGCGCACTCTACGACCCGGAGCGCGAAAAGAAAACACATGATGCTTTTCGCCAAGATGAGAGGAAGAAGGTGAGATCCCGTGGAATGGGAAAAAGTACAGGAACGCTTGAACGCGTTGCTGAATGCCAACCGTCACAGCGAGCTGCGGGGCGCGCTGATGATGCTCAACCCGGTCGATATCGCTCAGTTCATGGAGGAACTGGACCGGGAAAAACTGCTGCTGATCTTCCGTATCCTGCCTAAGGATATGTCCGCTGATGTGTTCAGCTACATGGATCCCGATCAGCAGCAGATCCTGATCGAATCTATCGGGGACGCCGAGATCCGCGCCCTGCTGGATGAGATGTTTCTGGATGATACGGTGGACTTTCTGGAGGAACTGCCGGCCGGCGTCGTAAAGCGCGTGCTGCAGAACACCGATGAAAAGACCCGTACCCTGATCAATCAGTTCCTGCGCTATCCTGAAAACAGCGCCGGAAGCCTGATGACCATCGAATATGCCGAATTCCATATGGGCACCACGATCTCCGAGGCCATGGCCATCCTGCGCAAGGTGGGCGTCAACAAGGAGACCATCGATACCCTGTACATCATTGATAAAGAGCGCCACCTGAAGGGCACCCTGCCCCTCAGGGACATGATCCTGGCTGAGCCCGACTCGCTGGTGGATGACGTGATGGAGGATAATCCCGTTTCCGTCACGACCACCGATGACCAGGAAATGGTGGCCGATACTGTGCGCCACTACGACTTGCTGACCATTCCTGTTGTGGATATGGAAGGCCGTCTTGTGGGTATCATCACCTCGGACGACGTGATGGACGTCATCGAAGAAGAGAACACAGAGGACTTCGAAAAGATGGCCGCTCTGACGCCTTCTGATGACGAGTATCTGAAGACCAGCGTGTTCAAGCTGGCGCTCAACCGTATCCCCTGGCTGCTGATCATGGCTGTCATCGCCATCTTTACCGGCCTGATCATTACTTCTTTTGAAGATGTACTGAATTCGGTCGGAGGCGTAGGCATCATCCTGGTGTCCTGCATCCCCATGCTGATGGATACCGGCGGCAACTGCGGAAGCCAGAGCAGCACGCTGATCATCCGCGGTCTTTCCC
>PITV01000331.1 GCA_017577285.1 Clostridiales bacterium | reverse complement strand
GACTAGTGCTGAACTGATCGCGGCCGTAAAAGAAATGACCGTTATCGAGCTGAATGACCTGGTAAAGGCCCTCGAAGAAGAATTTGGCGTATCCGCCGCTGCTCCCGTTGCTGTTATGGCTGGCCCCGCTGCCGCTGCCGCTCCCGCTGAAGAACAGACCGAATTCGACGCTATCCTGGTCGATGCCGGCGCTGAGAAGATCAAGGTCATCAAGGCCGTCCGTGAACTGGTTGCCGGTCTGGGCCTGAAGGAAGCCAAGGAGTTCGTTGAGAGCGCTCCCAAGGCTCTGAAGGAAGGCGTTTCCAAGGAAGAAGCCGAAAAGATCAAGGCTCAGTTCGCCGAGATCGGTGCCAAGGTGGAAGTCAAGTAATTTCCATACCGCATCGCTTCTGCACAAAGTCCCTTTCCATCCGGATCGGGACTTTGTTTTTATATTCAGATTGTATAAATGAATCACATTATGGAATAAATACGGAACTGAACAACAATATTCTGCTGTTTATGATATACTGAACAAAATCTCAGACGGAGGTAAACGGCATGATCAGCGTAAAAGGAAAATGGGCGCTTATAACCGGATCGAGCCGCGGGATCGGAAAACTTTCCGCGGTCTTCATGGCAAAACAGGGATGCAACCTGATCCTGCACAGCAGGAAAATGGAGCACAATGATGAAACAGCGGCTTTATGCAGGGCGGAAGGAGTGAAAGTATATCAGGTGGAGGCGGAACTGTCCGACCTGGATCAGGTAAACCGCATGCTCCGGCAGATCGATGATCTCGGCAGGCAGATTGATATCGTGCTGAATAATGCCGGACTCCAGATCGCTTACAGAACAGATTATCTGACAACTCCGGCGGAAGATTATACGGAGTCCTTCAAGATCAATACGACTGCTCCGATGATGATCTGCTATCATTTTCTTCCAGGCATGATAGAAAGAGGATTCGGCAGGATCCTCAACACGACAAGCGGCATCGCTCTTGATCCTCAGCAGGCCGGATATTCCGCAAGCAAAGCCGCTCTCAACAAGGTGACGATCGATATCGGATCAAAAGTGAACGGAACGGATGTAATGATCAATCTGACCGATCCCGGCTGGTGCAGAACAGATCTTGGCGGTCCCCACGCCCCGAATGCGCCGGAAAGCGCCATTCCCGGCATCGTTGCCGGTGTTTTCGCGAATGATAAAAAAAGCGGACGTATCTTCGGCGCTCAGAGTTTCAACGGAATGAAACTTGAAGCAGCAGTGGAAAAGATCGAAAAGGAATATGACGCGCCTTATTGATATGCAGAAAAGTTTGCTTTGACATTCCGGGAGGGAATATGTATAATATGAACAGATCATTAATACATTTCCGGAGGCGATCAATATGGAAATCATTGAGAGTTTGAACGGTTCTGAACTGACAGTTGCATTGAATGGAAGAATGGATTCCGTAACTGCGCCGCAGCTTGAAGACCGGCTTTCCACCCGTTTCAATGAAATAGATTCACTTGTTTTTGATTTCAGCAAACTGTCATACATTTCATCTGCCGGTTTGCGTGTGCTCCTTGGAGCGCAGAAGACCATGAACCGCAAAGGCGGGAAGATGGTCGTTCGCAATGTGAATGAAACAGTGATGAAGGTTTTTGTCATTACAGAATTCACCGATATCCTGACGATCGAATAAGATACGGGAATCTGCGTACGGGCAAATGAAAACACGATCCCTCTGACGGGGGACCGTGTTTTATATTCAGGTTAATGCAGTTTCTCAGGCT
>PITV01000330.1 GCA_017577285.1 Clostridiales bacterium | reverse complement strand
TCCTTATACTGATCTCTGTGGTGATCTCGGCCGGTGTAGCTCTTCTGTCCTTTAATACCGCCCGTCAGGTGAATGACGGAATCACTTCTGCGGCCGGCTATTACTCCGCTATCATCGGCCCTTCCGGAAGCAGGACCCAACTGGCTATGAATACGATGTACTTTACCGATTCCCCGCTGGGGACACTGCCTTACGATCTGGTGCGGGAGCTGCGCAGTGACAACCGGGTGAATGCCGCTATTCCGTTTGCTATGGCAGACAGCTACAACGGCTTCAATGTGGTTGGAACGGAATCTGCCTATCTGGATGGAAAAGAATTGCGCAGCGGGGAAATGTTCGGTGATGATTCCCTTTTGCAGGTCGTGGCCGGGTACAGGGTGGCATCTGCCTGCGGGCTGAAGGTGGGCGATGTGATCTATACAAGCCATGCTGCCGGAGAAGAACACAAGACAGGACTGACTGTCTGCGGTATCCTTTCTCAGACCCATACGGCTTTTGACAACCAGCTTTTTACTCAGATCGGGACGCTCTGGGAAATCCATGAGCACGAGGAAGAGGAAGGTGAAGAGGAAGAACACCATGAAGAAATGAACGGTATGGTATGTGCCGTGCTGGTGAGAGCGAAGAATCCCGGCTATGCCATGGCACTGGTGAATGAGTACAACAACCGGGTATGGCATGTCACAGCACTGACAGGCAGCGTCAATGCCGGAAGGCCTGAGCACCGCGCTCCGGGCTCGGAAACGCCCTCTTCAGGGGAAAACGCGGAACGGAAACCGGAAACGTCCGAGACAGAACCGGCGGAACAGTACTCGCTGCAGGCGATCGAACCCATGGATGTGGTTCGCGGCGTGCTGGAGGAAGCGGACAGCACCCGCTATATCGTGTATGTGCTGTGCGGTATCATCCTGGTTATGAACATCATGATCATTTCTGTTATCACGCTTCTCAACATGTATCATTCCGCTGATGAGATCGCTCTGATGAGGCTGATCGGTATCAGTATGAAAAAGATCAATCAGCTCTATATCCTTCAGAACGGCATCATCGGAGCGGCTTCCACAGTGCTGGCTTTCGGAATGAGCAGGGCATGTCTTGGACTGATGAGCGGATATGTGGAGAAAATGGGCGTGGTGCTTGATTATTCAAAAGTGTATCCCGAAGAGATCGCGATCCTTGCCGGAGTGCTGATCATTACTGTTTTGCCTACAGTAATCTGCACGCTTGTGCTGTCCGGACGGGACGGACTGCGCGGATAACGATACGGAAACGGAGGATTATTCCAATGAAAATGAAATGCTTGAATATGGTCCTGTGGATCACGGTCGCGATCCTTGTTTTCGGGGTTTCCGGCCCTGCCCGGGCAGAAGACACGGTGCAGCTCAGTTTCAAGAGCGCGTCCGGTTATGAGTATCTGAAGACACTGAACGGCAGGACAGTATGCATCAATGGATTCCTTGCCACATCCTCTCCTGTTGACGGCAGTTTCATTTTTCTGATGAACCTGCCCTATCAGAGCTGCCCTTTCTGCAAGCCCAACACATCCCAGCTTTCCAATACAATGGAGGTGTATCCAAAGGCAGGGGAGAGTTTTGCCTATACAACGCAGGCAGTCTGTGTTACCGGTACGCTGGCGGTGGCTCAAAATGAGAATGAGCCTTTTACAGACAGATACGGATATGAGTTCAACTTCAAGATCGTTGACGCGTCCTATACTATTCTGAAGGACGAGGAGCTTTCTCCGCAGATGGCGGTATGGCAGCGTATTGCCAGAACGGACGTCATCAGTGAGGTTTACGCTCTGTATGATTACCTCAATTT
>PITV01000033.1 GCA_017577285.1 Clostridiales bacterium | reverse complement strand
GTTGTACTTCGGGCCCAGATCGGCGAAGCGCCGGGTGATCCATTTGCAGATGCCGGTGAGGCCGGGATAGATCATGCGCTCCGAAATATTGATGTAATCCAGCTTGTCCCGGATCTCCAGCTTGACTTCCTTCGGGATGATCATTTTACTCACCACATCTTCCGCCAGCGGCAGCTGATCCAGCTGCACGTTCACATCGGAGCACACCGAGAACAGGGCGTACTGGTTGGCGATGCGGTCCGCCATGCTGGCCGGCTCAAAGAACAGGACGAAGGGCTTGCCGGAAAGGGCCTTCAGCTCCTCAAAGGAGCCGGCGATGCGGTCCATCATATCCATGCTGAACACATTGCAGCGCTCCTCCGCCAGCATGGCCTTCAGCGGAGCCGGAAGCTGGTCGTTCATCCTGTCGTTCTGAACGCACCAGATGATGCCGTCCCGGTCATAGGCCTCCTGATCCTCCGTGGCGAAATGGGCAGCCACGAGGGGGGAATAGGTGAAATCCAGCAGGCGGGTGGGCAGGCCGAACTGCTGCGCGATGGACACGGTCTGCCAGAAGGAGGCGTTCTTGTCCAGATCGGCATAGCCGTATTTGCGGAAGGAGCGCAGCATCTGCTTTTCCAGCGTCAGATCGTGCTTGCACACCCGGTTCAGGAAGGGACGCAGGCTCCAGTTCTTGTCGCTGCAGCCGCGGTACACGCAGTTGTTCCTGTAGCGCATGAGTTTTTCATCCCATACGCCGTTGAAGATCTCCCGCTGCAGTTCATCCCAGTTGTGAATGATGACTTCTTTCATGCTCACGCCTCCCCGGCCTGACCGCCGGCGCCGTTCAGTTCATCCTGCATACGCTGCACCGTATCGCGGGCCGCGGCGATGACCTCATCGGCATGGATGATATGGATGCTTCCGTAGGGCGCGTCCAGCAGCCGCTCCCAGATGAACCGGGCGGAATTCAGCAGGCCGGCCACATCCGGCTGCTCGTTCTTCACGGCGATCGCGCTGCTTGCAGTCAGCAGTTTCATGTACAGGGCGCAGTAGGTATCCCACAGGAGCTGGGGCAGCGATTCCTGATAGTAATGGAACACGCCGTCCGCCTTCAGGCGGGACAGGATCTCCTCCATTTCCGGGCGGAAAAAGCTTTCCTGCGCCCTCAGCACCGCCTGCATCACCACATCGCTGTCGGGAGAACCCGCCAGCGGCAGGATCAGCGCCATCATCTGCTCCTCCCCCTTGCGGAAGGGCAGTGCGTAATACAGCAGGCCGTTCAGCCTGTCCAGATCCCGCGCGAAATGCTGCTCCCTGTACTGGGCGAAGGCCCGCTCGGAACGCAGGGCGCACACATCCCCCAGGATCTGCAGTTTGGATTCAAAGTGATGATAGAAGCTGCCCTTGGTGCAGTGGAAGGCGTCCACCAGTTCCTGCACGCCGGTGCGGTTGTAGCCCTTGGTGAAAAACAGCTTTTCCGCTTCCTCCAGCAGGGCTTTCTTTTTGATCTGTCCCTTCAGCATTTTTCTTTCCTCCCGTATCAGTCGTTATACCCGATCACCTGCTGTATCATCCTGTAGACGGAGGTGTCGAGCAGCACCCTGTCATACTCATAGCCGTTGTAATAATACACTTTGTAGGTCTCCACCACATAGCCCGTGCGGGCTTTCTTTTTCACGGTCTGCGTGCCCGGCGCGAGGGACGGATCCCGCTCGTACACCGGCTCCTCCGGCGGCGGGGTCTCGCTGATCTGCACTGTTTCCAGGCCGATGCTGACGCCGTTTTCCAACAGGGGGCCGTACAGCTCCACCGTGCAGGTCCTGTTCTCATAGCGGGCCAGGATATAAAGCGGATAACCTGCGGTGTTGCGGAATTTGAAATCCAGATTGGGCCAGTTGACCGTAGCGTCCCTTCCCTTGTCCACATAGGTGGACGGCCAGGTATGCGGCGAGCGCTCCACGATCTCCAGATCCGCCATGGCGCACACGTTGAACAGCGTGCTGCTCACCTGACACACGCCGCCGCCGATCTCATCCACCGTGGCGCCGCCTGCGATGGCCGCCGCGGGCCTGTAGCCCTTTTCCTCCGTGCGCATCCCGGTGGTGCTGTTAAAGGAGAAAACATATCCCGGCAGCACTTCCGTGCCGTTCACCGCCTGACAGGCCAGCCGCACGTTGGTGTTGCGGTTCGCGTCATCGGTGGTATGGGTGGTATAGCTGCTGATCAGCCCCCAGCCCCGGCGCTCCAGATCCGCCCGGGTCACCGCCGGCATCTGCTGCTCCGCCAGCGTTTCGATCTCTCCCGAATAAATGCCGTTATCCAGCATGAAGATCATTTTATCGAACAGATCGGCGGCGTCCAGCCGGCATCCTGTCACCTCGTCCGTGAAAGTGAACGAGCGGCTGTCAGCATCGAATACCGCCCTCGCGTCCTTCACATCCCGGTTGACGCGCTCCGAAACGGCCGCCACCGCGGCATACACATCCTCGGGATCATAGGTGATCCTCGTGTAGTAGTACGCGCCGCTGCCGCTGATCGTTTTCAGGCGGCCGTAGCGGTACTGCAGGGGCGAAACGCCCTTTACGGATGCGATCTGCGCGATGCCCGTCCAGTCGCCGGCATCCGCCTCCCTCAGAACGCTCCGGATGTTCCGGGTGATGGGGATCTCCTTTTCCGTAAAGGTCATCCTCTCCCCGTCGGGCAGGATCACGGTGACGGAGACCGCTTTCTCCTCCGACACGCCCAGGCCGCGCAGACAGGCGGACGCCTGTTCCGGGGTCATCCCGCCCACGGGGATGTTATCCACATATACATTGCCGGGCAGGGTGCCGCGGTATACCTCTGCCGCGGTCTGCCGGTGCAGATCACGCGCCCGGATGCTTCTGTAAACAGTATAGCCGCAAACCGCCAGGATCAGCACGCAGATGACGATCAGCGTGCGGCAAAGCTTCCGTCCGGTGCTGGAGCCGCGGCTTTCCGGGGCATCCTGCCGCGGATACATGCCGCCATACGCATCCTCCGGAGCC
Organism: Clostridiales bacterium; assembly: GCA_017577285.1. Lineage (GTDB taxonomy): Bacteria > Bacillota > Clostridia > Christensenellales > Aristaeellaceae > ZC3RG03. Next base: position 13,919 of record PITV01000033.1, on the reverse strand, counting down.
CGGGGATATCCCGGCAAAGGCCCGGCCGGGCGCGCCCCGCCGTACGGGGGCCGCGGGACGGGATCATCCTCTCCCCAGTCATCGGGCACCGTGTCCGCGCCGTTTCGCGGATATGCCGGCGGCACCGGCTCCCCGTACCCGCGCCGGTACGCGGGCGGCGTCATTCCGCCCCCGCCCTGCCGGTAAGCGGGAGGAGGCTGCCTGTCATATCCCGGCATCCCCGCCCGCGGCGGCTGCCAGCTCTCCCGCGGCGCGCGCCGGGGCGGATAGGGCTCACCCTCCTCCGGCATCACCCGCCGGGGCGGCAGTTCCGGATATATATCTCTGTCCTCGTCGGGATACTGCGGCATACCGCCTCCTGAAAGCAAGATCGATGCGATAGAAAGGTCAAATCATACCAAATTCCACCATTATTTTATACCTTTGAAAGCCTTTTGTCAACGAACACATCCGTCAGAATGACCGCTCCGGCGGCGTTTTTCCATCCGCGGCGCCCCAGGCGGCATTCGTTTTAATTCTGTACTTTCAATGAAAACATCTTGCGCCCCGGGCCGGCTTGTCACTATAATAGCCATACGGCGGAAGTTGTATACAATCTGCCGGCCTTCCCCATCATGACAAAAAGGAAAGATCTCTATGCCGAATTTCTCTCTTCCCGATTCCGTGTTCGAGCAGGCGGCTCAGCAGTTCCCCACACCCTTCCATCTGTATGATGAGCAGGGCATCCGTGACTGCGCCCGCGGCCTGAACGCCGCCTTCTCCTGGGCGCCCGATTATACGGAGTATTTCGCCGTGAAAGCCCTGCCCAATCCCCGCATCCTGGAAGTGCTGGGCGAGGAAGGCTGCGGCTGCGACTGCTCCAGCCTGTGCGAGCTGATGATGGCGGAGAAGAGCGGCTTTTCGGGAGACAGGATCATTTTCAGCGCCAACGCCATGCCGCCGGAGGAGTTTGCTCTGGCCCGCAGGCTGGGCGCCTATATCAACCTGGATGACATCAGCGATATCGACACGCTGGTGGAAAACGGCGGCATTCCCGAAACCATCTGCGTGCGTTTCAACCCCGGCGGAAGTTTCTCCCTGGGCAACGCCGTCATGGGACAGCCGGGCGATTCCAAATACGGCTGGACGAGGGATCAGCTGCCCACCGGCCTGAAGCGGCTGAAGCAGCTCGGCGCGAAGCGCTTTGCCCTGCACGCCTTCCTGGCCAGCTGCACCACCGACAACACCTATTATCCCACCCTGGCGGGCATCCTGTTCCGCCTGGGCCGCGAACTGGAAAAGCAGTGCGGCATGCCCCTGGCTTTCATCAATCTGAGCGGCGGCATCGGCATCCCCTACTATCCCGATGAGCAGAAGACCGATATCCGCAAGGTGGGCGAAAACGTAAAGAAGCAGTATATCCGGGTGCTGGGCAAGCCCGCCGATGCCGGCGTCAGCATCAAGACCGAGCTGGGCCGCTACATGACCGGCCCCTACGGCTGGCTGGTGACCCGCGCCATCCACGAAAAACGCATTTACAAGGATTACATCGGTGTGGACGCCTGCGCCTCCAACCTGATGCGTCCCGCCATGTACGGCGCCTACCACCACATCCATGTGGCGGGCAAGCGGGACGCCGTGTGCGACCATGTGTATGACGTCACCGGAAGCCTGTGCGAGAACAACGACAAATTTGCTGTCGACCGCAAGCTCCCCGAGATCGAAAAGGGCGATCTGGTCATCATCCACGATACTGGCGCTCACGGCTTCGCCATGGGCTATCAGTACAACGGCCGCCTGCGCAGCAGCGAGATCCTGTACACAAAGGAAGGCACCTTCCGCATGATCCGCCGGGCGGAGACCCCCGAGGATTACTTTTCCACCCTGCTGTGAGCGGGACATATCCCCTTTCCGGCGGAAAACAAATATCAGTAAACAAACAGACCGCGTGATATCCCCGAGGGGACCGCGCGGTCTGCTCCTTTATGTAATTGTATACAGGATCGCTATTCAGTTTTTTGTCCGGCCGCGGGTCCGCCTTCGCGTGATCCGCGTTCCGCCCGGAAAGAGAGATCTGCGTCCGGTTCCGCCGGCCGCTTTTTCATTACGCGGGCTGCGCCACCAGGCGGTAGCCCAGGCGGTACACCGTTTCGATGCAGGCGGCGCCCAGCTTCTTGCGAAGGCGCTGCACATGCACGTCCACCGTGCGGGTCAGGCCGGGAGTGACATATCCCCAGGCATTCATCAGCAGCTCATCCCGGGATACCACGCGCTCGGTATTTTGCGCCAGCTGGCACAAGAGGCAGTATTCCTGGTGAGTCAGGGGGCAGTCCTTTCCGTTGACGGTTACAGTTTCGTTCTTCTCGTCGATATTCAGGGTGGTGGGTTTTTCCTGTTTGAATGAGAACCGAATACTCATGATCATCACCTCACACATATAACGAACGAGGCTCCCGCTTTATTGCAATTTTATTAAAAATATTTTTCGGAATTTCTACGCATGGAAAAACCCCGGATCTTTCCGGGGTTTTCACTGTTCGGGGACCGGGACACGCGGTTCAGCAGTTTTCAGTTCTTTCCGCGGTTCCCGCCGGATAACAGGCTGTATCGTTCTGCATCCTGCCGGGCATCCGCTGCAGCATTCTCCACACGCTGACCCACAGGGCGCAGAAAGCGAAGTATACGCCGTACATGACGGCGGTGGTGATCCAGCACCTTCCCTTCTCCGCCATCCTGTCACCGAAATCACTGAGGACGGGAATTCCGCTCGCCTCACGCATCAGCATGTAATCCCAGTTTTTGATATAGTCCAGAGGGACCACCACAAGGGTGCACAGGAAATGGGCAAAGAAGGCGCGGAGGATATCCTTCCATTCAAAGTCGATATACCGCGTGACCAGGATCAGCACGGCGGTGAGCACCATGATATAGTGATAGATCATGGAATGGAAGCCGCCGAAGGTCCAGAAGGGATACCACTTGAGGGCGTTGGGGAACAGCATGACGCTGACTCCGGCTGAAAAGCCGATGGTGGTGAGCCATGCCAGAGCGCACCGCTGCGCCTTTCCCTTTCCGAAACCGGCAACGGGCGCCATCACCATGAACATGGAACAGGTCTCGAAGGGCAGGATGCCGCCGGCATTGAACCCGTGACCGGTCCGGATATCCCATACGCTTTCCCAGGTGACCTTTGCGGCCTCCAGCACGATGAGAAACAGGCCGGCAAGCCGGAGATACCGCGTCATGCTCCTGCGGGACATTTTACGCAGCAGGACCGCAAGGATCAGGATGGAGACCAGCGAGAACACCAGATACACCGTGCGCATGGGCCCGTCAAAATCCTGCCCGCTGTATCCCTCAATGTTGTATTTGTAATCAAAAAAAGAATAGATATAGTCCATAAACGGTATGTCCCCTCTTTGAAAGTATGTCCCCTTTTCGTCCGTCCCTTCAGAAAGGAAGCGGGCTTTCGCAAACCCGCTTTCCTTCTCATCCGGGATCTGATATCAGAATTTCACGATCTCGGTATTCGCGATGGCTTCCTCGATCAGCCTGTCCCCCTCAAGACGGCTTTCGGAAGAGAGCACGATGTTCATTTTGGGCTTTGTGGCGGGATGCCGCGGGGTGAACACCGTGCAGCAGTCCTCATAAGGCAGAGAAGAGGTCTCATAGGTGCCGATCTTCTGGGCATAGGCGATGATATCGGATTTGTCAAAGCCGATGAGCGGACGGAAGACGGGCATCTTCACCACCATATTGGTGGTATTCAGCGCTTCCATGGTCTGGCTGGCCACCTGACCCAGGGATTCGCCGGTGATCAGGGCGCCGCACTCCTCCTTTTCGGCGATGCGCTCGGCAATGCGCATCATGAAGCGGCGCATGATGAGAGTGGTGTACTCCTCATGGCACTTCTCGTGGATCTGCATCTGGATATCGGTGAAGGGCACCACATACACCTTGATGCCGCAGCAGTATTCGGACAGGATCTTCGCCAGATCCAGCACCTTCTGCTTGGCCTGCTCACCGGTATAGGGATAGCTGAAGTAATGCACCGCCACCAGCTCCACGCCGCGCTTGGCGATCATGTAGCCCGCCACAGGGCTGTCGATGCCGCCGGAGAGCAGCAGACAGGCCTTGCCGCCGGTGCCCACGGGCATGCCGCCCACCGCCATGATGACCTCGCTGTACAGGTAGCACTCATCGCGGATCTCCACATTCAGCCTGTGCTCCGGGGTCTTCACATCCACGGTCAGATCGGGGTTGCGGTCCAGGATATAGCCGCCGATCTCGGCGTTCATCTCGGGGCTGGTCATGGGATAGGTCTTGTCGCTGCGGCGGGAATCCACCTTGAAGGTGCCGCGCTTTGACGCCATCATCTCCGCGGCGTTCTCGCAGATGGCCGCGAAATCCGCCTTGTCCAGCGCGCGGGCGGGGCACACGCTGTGCACGCCGAACACCCGGGTGACCCGGCGGATGCATTCCGTCATATCTGATGCGCCTTCCACAAAGATGCGGGCGTCATACAGCCACACCTTTCCGCCCAGATCCTTCACGGCCTGTTTGACACGCTCCACCAGCGCGTGCATGAAATAGGGACGGTTCAGTCCCTTCAGATAGATCTCACCATACTTGACCAGCAGCAGTTCTCTCATGATTTTCTCCGATCTGTTTTATCCTCAGAATAGATTTTCATATATGCTGATGTCCGCCGTCTTCCGGAAACCCCGGATCCGCTCCGTGGAACAGGCTCAGCGCCTGCTGAAGCGGCTCAGCACATCATAATGCCGTTTCAGCGCCTCCGCGACCGCGTCCATTTCCTCCATGGTGTTGTAGGGACACAGGGAGAAGCGCAGGGCGCTCTCCGCCTGCTTCGGGGCGATGCCCATAGCCCGCAGGGTGGCGCTCACCTTCTGCTTGTGGCTGGAGCAGGCGCTGCCGATGCCCACATAGATGCCCTCCCCCTCCAGCGCGTGCAGCATGGTCTCGCTGCGGACGGGCTCGATGGAGATGTTCAGCACATGGGGCGCGGACACGGAAGGATCGCCTTCAGGATCCGGTCCGTTCACCGCGGCAGACGGGATCAGCTCCCGGATGCGGTGATACAGATGTATCTTGCACTGCCGCATTTTTTCCACATCCTCAAAGGGGAAAGAGGCGATCGCCTCCTTCAGGGCGGCGATGCCCGGGGTGTTCTCGGTGCCGGAGCGCATGCCGCTCTCCTGCCCGCCGCCGAGAAGCCGGGGCGAGATGCGGCACCGGGGCCCGTACACCAGCGCGCCGATGCCCTTCACCGCGTGCACCTTGTGCCCGGACAGGGCATAGCTGTCCGCGCGGCATTTTGTCATATCAAAGGGCACCCGCAGGAACCCCTGAACGCCGTCCACATGCAGAAACGCTCCGGGGCACAGCCTGTCACGCAGATCAGCGATCTGCGCCAGCGGCTGAACGGCACCTGTCTCGTTATTCACCTGCATGACGCAGATCAGCTTCACGCTGCTGTCCAGCAGCCCCTCCAGCTTTTCCAGATCCACCCGTCCGTCCCGGTCAAAGGAGATTTCCTTCGCCGTGATGCCGCTTCCGGCATGAAGACAGGGCTCTTTCACCGCGGGATGCTCCCCGGCGGTATACAGCACAGTGCCCTCCCTGAGAGAGGCCAGGGTGCCCGATATCATCAGGTTGTCCGCCTCGGTGCCGCAGCCGGTGAAGACCACTTTTCCCCCGGGGAAATGCAGCGTCTTCAGGATCGCCTCCCGGCAGAGGCGCACTTCCTTTTCCGCCGCCATCGCCGGAGCATATAAAGCGGAGGGATTGAAGAACCCCTCCCGCATCGCCAGGTCCACCGCCGCGCGCACAGCATCCGTCGGCCGCGTGGTGGCTGAATTATCCAGATAGATCATTTTCTTTCCTGTCCCGTCAGTTTACCTGATATACACCCTGCGGCAGCACGCGTTTGATCATCTTCACCATTTCCTCGGAGGGCTCGATGATGATGATGCGCCTGGTGTCTTCCTTCTGGAAGTAGATGTAGAACAGGTTCGCTTCCCTGTTCACGAACCAGTTGCTGCGCTTCACGCCCTGCATGTTGATGTACCGGTTGAAGGAGCCGGAGGCCACCTCGCCGCAGGCGGTGATGTTCTTCAGGTTCATGGTGCCCAGGTTCTTGCGCTTGTTGTTGTTGTACACAGCGGCAAAGTCCATCTGCGCGTTGGTGATGGTGTACTCATACTCCGTGCGGATCTTGTCCTTGTTGAAATAGGCATACACGACACATCCGGCACAGGCCAGGCAGATAACGATATCGAATATGATCTCAACAGCGCCGGCGCCCAACTGGAGGGCGTTGGTAAAGGCGGAGAACATGAAGATGGCGATGATACCGAACACGATCATCGCGATCCACATAAACACATACAGGACGGTCTCAAGCCCTTTCCGCTGCTTGATCGTTGCTTCTTCCATGAATTGATCGCTTATCATAGAAATGACCTCCGAAAAGATTTCACATTCCGTTATATTATTTTACCCGAGAAAGGATATAAATTGCAAGCCCCTGCAGAAATTCCGCCCTGTTTCCGAAGCTTTCCAGCGCCTGCACCGCGCGGTCCGTATGCATTCCGGCATCGATGCGGGCCTGTTTTTCGCCCACAGCCGCCACCCAGGTGAGTTTCCCCTCCTGCGCGTCCTTTCCGGCATGCTTTCCCAGCTGCGCCTCATCGCCGGTGATATCCAGCAGATCATCCACGATCTGGAACGCGATGCCGAGATGATCGGCGTATTCCGCGCCTTTCTTCAGCTGTTCCTCATCCGCCCCGGCGCAGATCATGCCGCTGAGGACGGAGGCCCGGATCAGCGCCGCAGTCTTTCCCTGATGGATGCGGAGCACCGTCTCCTTATCGGGAGCAGTTCCCTCCAGAGAGGTGTCCATCGCCTGTCCGCCCACCATGCCCCGGGCTCCGGAGCAGGCGGCCACCTCCGCCAGCGCCTTCAGGGCGTTCGGATTCCCGCTGCCGCTCATGGCGCGGAAGGCCTCGGTCAGCAGGCCGTCGCCCGCCAGGATCGCCATGCTCTCGCCGTACACCACATGATTGGTAGGCAGGCCCCTGCGCAGGGTGTCGTTATCCATGGCCGGCAGGTCATCGTGGATCAGGGAATAGGCGTGGATCATTTCGATGGCCGCTGCGAAGGGAAGCGCCTCCTCCCTCGTGCCGCCCGCCATCTCGCAGGCCGCCAGACACAGGCTGCCCCGCAGCCGTTTTCCGGGCGAGAGAAGAGAATAGCGCATGGCCTCCTTCAGCCTGTCATCGGCGCTTTGGATCACATATTCCTCCAGCGCCTGCTCCACACAGGTCCTGTACTCCTGCAACTGCTGCTGCATGCTCATGGCGCGTTCTCCATAGGCTTCAGTTCGCCGCCGGAAAGCTCCAGCATGCGCTTTTCCGCCGTGTCCAGCTGCTTTTTCAGCTCATCCGCTTCCTTCACGCCGCTCTCATAGGCCGCCAGCGTCTCCTCCAGTGAAAGTTTGCCGCTTTCCATCTTCTTTACGGTCTCTTCCAGCGCTGCGAGCCGCTCTTCAAAACTCTTTTCCGCCATCGGCGATCCCTCCGTTCTGTATATCCCCCGGTATCCGGCGATACCGGCATTTCTTCCGTTCCATATCCGTTTCCGCTCACAGGGAGGATCTTCTGATCTCCGTGACGCGGGCGGCGATCTCCCCGCCCTTCACCAGCAGATCGATCTCATCCCCGGGCGCGACCTCGTCAGCGCCGCGGATCACCCTTCCGCTGATCCGGGGTATGGCGTATCCCCTCTCCAGCGCGCCCGCCGGGCCCAGCGCCTCCAGCTTGCCCCGCAGCACATCCAGCCTGCCGCGGCTGTTGTTCACAGCGCTTTCGGCCTGTCTGTTCAGCCGCTGGGAAAGCCTTGTCAGCGTCAGCTGCATTTCCCGCACTTTTGCCAGCGGATGACACGCCCGCAGCCGTCTTCCCGTCTCGGCCAGCTCCGCGCGCCCGGCCAGGATCTTCCTTGCCAGCGCCGCCTGCAGCTGCGTCTTGATGTCCTCCGCCTGCGACAGCAGCACGCTCCGCTCCGCCACGGCGATCTCCGCCGCCGCGGAAGGCGTTGCCGCCCGGTGATCCGCCACAAAATCCGAAATGGCCACATCCGTTTCGTGGCCCACGGCGCTGATGACGGGAACGGGACAGGCCGCGATCGCCCGGGCCACGATCTCCTCATTGAACGCCCACAGGTCCTCCAGACTGCCGCCGCCGCGGCCGATGATGATCACATCGATGCCTTCCACGCGGGACAGTTCCTCAATGCCTTTCACGATATCCTGCGCGGCGCCCTCGCCCTGCACCTGCGCGGGGCGCAGCACCAGCTGCATGCCGGGATTTCGGCGGCCCGCCACCCGGGCGATATCGTGCACAACGGCGCCGGTATTGCTGGTAACGATGCCGATGGCACGGGGCAGCAGGGGCAGCGGCCGTTTCCGGGCGCTGTCAAAGAGCCCCTCCGCCAGCAGTTTCGCCTTCAGCTGCTCAAAGCGCAGGTACAGATCCCCCACGCCGTCGGGCTGCATGGATTCGGCGTAGAACTGATAGCTTCCGGCGGCGGTATACAGGCCCACCGTTCCGCCCAGCTGCACCCTCGCGCCGTCCTTCGGCTCGAAACGCACGCCCAGGTTGTTCTGACGGAACATGACGCAGTCGATCCTGCTCTTTTCGTCCTTCAGGGAAAAATACCAGTGCCCGGAAAAATGCTTTTTGAAATTGCTGATCTCTCCGCGCAGCACAACGGACCTGAGCATGGGATCGGATGCCAGGGATCTTCTCACATATTCATTCAGTTCCGTCACCGATAATGTCCAGGCCATTTTCGCACCTTCCGGATAATCGATCCTTTTTCGCCTTTATTCACACGATCCGGGGGCCTTACAGAGCCGCCCGCTTTTCAGCCGCTTCTACGCAGTTGAGCATCAGCATGCTGATGGTCATTTTGCCCACGCCGCCGGGCACGGGGGTGATATAGGAGGCCTTGGGCGCCACATTCTCGAAATCCACATCGCCCACCACTTTTCCGTCCACGCGGTTGATGCCCACGTCGATCACCACGGCGCCGTCCTTCACCATATCGGCGGTCACAAACTTCGCCTTGCCCACCGCCGCCACAAGGATATCCGCGCGGCGGGTGTGAGAGGCCAGATCCTGCGTGCGGGAGTGGCACACGGTAACGGTGCAGTTCTCCTGCAGCAGCATCATGGCAACAGGCTTGCCCACGATGTTGCTGCGGCCGATGACCACGGCCTCCCTGCCGGACAGGGGGATGTTCGCGGACTTCAGCATATACATGATGCCCTTGGGCGTGCAGGGTTGGGTGCCCGGCAGGGAGCAGAGCAGTTTTCCGCAGTTGAGCAGATGGAATCCATCCGCGTCCTTTTCGGGGATGATCTTCGCCAGCGCCGCGGGCTCGTTCAGATGCTTCGGAAGAGGCAGCTGCACCAGGATGCCGTCGATGCCCTCATCTTTGTTCAGCCGGTCGATAACGGCTTCCAGTTCCTCCTGGGTGGTATCACCGCTCATGCGGATCGTTTCGGAGCGGATGCCCAGATCCTCACAGGCCTTCCCCTTGTTGCGCACATAGATCTGACTGGCCGGGTCATCCCCCACCAGGATCACGGCGAGACCGGGCAGTATGCCCTTTCCCTTCAGGGCCTCCACCCGCGCTTTCAGGTTCTCCATCACTTCCGCGGATAATACCTTTCCGTCCAACAGCTGAGCCATACGCTTCCTCTTTCCCGCCGCGCGCTTCATTTTCCGCCGGCGATCATTTTTTCAAATCCGGTCAGCGCCACACCCGCGGCGTTGTCTCCCGAATATTCAGGCTTTCCGAAATACAGTTCCAGTCCCAGCCGGCGCTTCTCATTGCGCGCCGCCAGCAGTTCCCTCAGCAGCGCGGATGACGCCACCCCGCCGAAGATCAGCACCCGCTTTTCCCCGGTGCGGTCCGAGGCGTCCTTCAGCAGCCGCAGCACCGTGCGGCAGAGCAGATCAAAGGTGCTCCTCGCCACATATTCAGGTGCGGCGCCCTTTGTGATCATCCGCATCAGGGCGTTTTCCGCGCCGGACAGGTGGCATCCGCCCTCATCCATGCTCACCGGCAGACTTTCCCACTCCGCTGCTTTCATGGCTGCCTGTTCCAGATACGGGCCCGCGGGGAACTTCATGCCCAGGGCGACGCCCACCCGGTCCACCAGCTGCCCGGCGTGCAGATCCATGGATCTGGACAGGCACTGCAGTTCCTCTCCCCGCTTGTACAGCACATCGGTGGTGCCGCCGGAAAGATGCAGGCACAGGAAGGCGTCTCCCGTGAGGCCGCTGTCCTGCCGCGCCGCCCGCAGATGCCCCCGCTGATGGGTGGTGGTGAAAAGAGGCACGTCCAACGCGCTGCTCAGGGCGCTGGCGAATGCCTTTCCCGCCTCAAACACCGGCATATAGCTGTCCTCACCGTCCACAGGCGAGGCGCTGACGCACACGCCGCCAATGCTTTCACCGGCTTTTTTCACCTCATCCGTCACCTGTGATATCAGTTCCGGAAGCTGCCTTACATGCGCAAACACGGCCTCGCTTTGGCGAAGGCCGCGTTCTCCCTGCTCCACGGGCAAAAGTTTGCGCCGGCTGAGCAGCATGCTCTCCGAGGCAAACGCCGCGGAAGTGGTATAACAGCTTGTATCAATGCCCAGAACTCCCGGCATCAGGCTTCTTCTCCCTCCCGCTCTCTCAGCAGGGAGCGAAGCAGTCCGTTGATGAATTTCCCGCTCTCGGGCGTATCAAAGCGCTGTGCCAGAGTGACCGCTTCATTGACCGCGGCCGCGGCGGACGATCCCTCCGGCTTGTAGAGGATCTCATATACCGCCACCCGCAGGATGGACAGATCCACCCGGGCGATACGGTCCATAGACCAGTCCTTCAGATGCGCGGCGATGATGCCGTCGATCTCTTCCTCATGCTCCTTCACGCCCGCCAGAACGGTATCGATGAATTCCTTATCGCCGTCCTCGGGCACAAATGCGATCAGATCCTGCAGCGTTTCCTCGCCGCCGTCTCCGCCCAGCATATTTTCATATACCATCTGCATCGCGGCGGCCCGCGCCTGTCTGCGACCCATGCTGATTCATTCCTCCAAGTCCTTATTCAAACCCTGCTGCGGTCATTCCGCGGTCTCTTCCGTTTTCTGCTCCTGTCCGCCCGCGTTTTCCGCGGCGGGCGCTCCCTCGCGCACCGGCAGACCGGGATCCCTGTAATCTTCCTTGCGGTACAGCGTCGTCTGCTGCTTAGGCACGATCCTGTTCACGATATCCTTGAAAAGACCCTTTTTATTGGCGACCCCGCCGATGAACAGCCCGATGGCGACCAGTGCCACCACCAGCAGCGTTCCCCATCCGATCAGGATGATCAGGACAGCGATGATCAGTCCGATCACGCCGAAGCAGATGGCGCACTCGGGGGTGCCGATGGTGAACAGCTTTTTCAGAAAGCTCTCTTTGTTATCGTTTTCCCTGTTATCAAAGTTCCCGTTCATGGTCAGACCTCCTCGCTCTGCTCCGTCCCGGTGCCTTCATCCTGAACGCCCTGTCCATATACTGTATTCTCTTCCGCAGAGGCACCGTACACCGGAACGCTCTCCCCGTCCTCCACCGCGTCGGGATACGCCGCGGAGCGCTGGGTGGGCGCGGGATACCACACGGAAGCAAACGGCTTTGCCGGTTCCTGAGGCACTTCATAAGTTACAGGCTCCCGGACAGGTTCCTCCGCGGGTTCTTCCGCGGGTTCCTCCTGCTGCCCGGCAGCGGGCGCGGGCTCTTCCTGCGGGATCTCCTCATCCTTCTTGTCCTGTCCGGACAGACGGTAGGGGGATTCCACGCTGATATCGCTGCGCATGGTATCCACAGCGACCTTTACTTCCTTTACGCTGATGCCGGAGGAGGCGAGCAGATACTGCCTGACCTGTTTCTGCAGGGAAGCAACCGCCAGCGGGATGGAAACATTGCCCGCCATGGAAACCTTCACCAGAATGGTCACGCCCTCGCGCTTGTCGTTGAGTACCTTTACATCCTCCAGATGCATCTCCTGATGCATATCGGTGCACTTTTTCACCTGATCCTCGACAGCTTCCACCGCCAGACGCATTTCATCGCCTTCCCCGCGGACCTTGATGAATTTTCTGTTTCTGCGGCGGCTGCGGTGCAGGAAACTGAACAGATAGATGCCGGTCAGCACACAGAGTCCTCCGGCGGCAAAACCGATGATCCGCCAGATCTGCTCGGTGAAGATCCCGGATTCGACCCTGGCGAAGAACGTCAGCAGGATCGTGGCGGCGCCGGCCAGGATCATCAGCAGCGCGCAGATAAAGAGCAGGAACCGATCAGTCCACTTCATTTTCATAGCAAAACATCCTCCTTTCGCAGGGCACGGGATCAGTCTTCAGATCCCGCTTCCGGCGCGGTCTCAGCAGCCTCTCCGGCTTCAGGGGATGCTTCGGGGGCCTCAGCCGCCTCCGCTTCCTCAGCCTTGGGCGCTTCCGCGGGCGTTTCCTCGGCGGCCTCCGTCAGCACGGCGGTCTTTCCCTTTCCGCTTTCCAGATTGATCTGGGCGGCCTTTTCCTTTTCAAAGCTCACGCCCTGAACATGCACATCCACCTTCACCACGGTCAGGCCGGTCATGTTTTCGACCGCCTTGCGCACATTCTCCTGAACCTCGGCGGCCACCTTGTGCACCGGACGGCCGTAATCCACGACGGTGTAGATCTCGATGCCGGTTTCCTGAGTGCCCAGTTCCACCTTGACGCCCCGGGTGATATTGCGGTTCTTGCCGATGATATCGCTGATGCCGCCGGCGTTGCACATGCCGGCCACGCCCTCCACCTCGCTGGCGGCCACGCCGGCGATGATGGCGATCACTTCATTGGCATAGGTGATGGAACCGCCGTTCTGCAATGTAACATCGCCGCTCACGGGAAGATTCTCTTTCTTGGATGCCATTTTCTGTTCCTCCTGATAAATCCTGTTTCCAAAGCGTCCGCCGACAGCGGATACAAGCACACAAATATCACTGCCGATAATCCCGGCACGGTACTATTATAGCAGAACTGTCATTGCTTGGCAAGAACATCCTTATTGTATGGAAAGAGACTGTCTCAGCCGAGAGAGAAGGTGAGCACTCCGGCTGCCTGCAGCACGATGCATGCGATGCCCAGCACCAGCGTGTAAACAGCGAAACCCCTGAAGGAATGTTTGCTGATGAGTTTCAGGAAAAAGCGGATCGCCAGATAGCCCACGATGCCGGCCGCGATCATTCCCGCCAGATACGGCAGGGCGTTCGATGTGAGCCGGGCCTTCATCGCGCTTCCGCCCATCTCCTTCACGCCGTGATACGCCTCCACCAGCAGCCCGCCCAGAATGGCGGGCACGCTCATCATAAAGCTGAACTTTGCCGCCGCCTGACGGGTGAGCCCTGACGCCATGCCGCCGAAAATGGTGCTGCCGCTGCGGGAGATGCCGCTGAACTGGCCCACCGCCTGCAGACAGCCCATGGCCAGCGCCTGTTTCACGCCGACATCCTCTCCCTGCTTTCCGGCGCGCTTCACATCGATCCAGTCCGCCAGCATCAGCAGGATGGAGGTGATGATGAAGAAGCAGCCCAGAAACACGCCGCTGTCCAGGATCTCATCCAGCGGCATCCCGCCGATCACGATCTTTCCCAGGATCAGCTTCAGCGCCAGCGCGGGCAGAGAGGCGATGATCAGCATCAGGAGCATCTTCGATCTCCAGAACTGGCGGATGATATCCCACCAGTCCCGCCAGAACACGATCAGCACCGCGAAAAGCGTGCCAACATGCAACAGGATGGTGAGCATGGTATCCGGCTCAAGGCCCAGCAGGTTCC
>PITV01000329.1 GCA_017577285.1 Clostridiales bacterium | reverse complement strand
TCACAGGGCGTCTCCTCCACGGTGTAGGTGACGCTGCCGCCCGGCATGGTGTACTTGATGGCGTTGCCCAGAATGTTCATCACGATCTGGTTGATATGCAGTTCATCCGCCCGCACCACGGGATGGACGATGTTCTTTTCCTGATAGATCAGGGTGATGCCCCGCTCCTCGGCGTTCGCCCTGCAGATGGTGACCAGCTCCCCGGCAGCCTCGGTGATGCACACCGCCTTCATATCGCTGCGCAGCTTGCCCGCCTCCACGCGGGACATATCCAGCACCTCGTTGATCAGGCTCAACAGATGCTCGCCGGAAACCTCGATCTTGCTGAGGCAGTCGGTGACGCGCCCCGGATCGGAGGCGTTCTTCTTCGCCAGCTGGGTGAAGCCGATGATGGCGTTCATGGGGGTGCGGATATCGTGGGACATGTTGAAGAGGAAGTCCGTCTTGGACTTGTTCGCCAGCTCCAGCTGCTCCTGATACTCCATCTCGCGCCGCACCGTTTCATCCACGTTTCTCAGGCCCGCGATGATGTGATTGTCAGAATGCTCATCCTTAACGATCTTCAGCTGATAGTAGCGGGTGCGGCCGTCGATGATGATCCTGAAATTGTGATAGTACACGCCGTCCCTGTTCACCGTTTCGATCAGCTGCCGCTTCGTTTCCTGCCGGAAATGGAAATACGCGGCGTCATCGGGATGCACCACCGTATCGGCCAGCGTGCCGAGCCTCACATCGAAATTGGTGATGGACTCCCAGCCGGGTATGCTGGCAGAGAGCAGGGGATCGAAGCGGTAATGGATCTCGGCGCCGGTGGTGTAATCCACGTACACGACGCAGCCGAAGTCATCGGACAGGCCGGAGATCACGGCGGCGTCCCGGGCCGCGATGGCCTTGCGCTGCATCTCTTCCCTCAGTTCCTCATCCTTGTCGGCAAAGCCCAGGGCCACGGCCTGGGGGTTCTCATCATCGCCCACCTTGACGAACTTCATCTCGCAGTAGTGGGGATCGCCGTTGTTATCTGAGCGGTAGGTGGTGATGAAGGTCTTTTTATCCGCCAGTTCCTTCAGGATGTTGTAGACCGAGCCGGCCCGCAGCATCATGCCCCTGTCCTCATCGTACACCAGCGTGTTCACATACATGCGGTAGGCGTCGGAATACTTGATGCCGCTTCTGAAGATGCGGCCGAATTCCGATTCCGTTTCCTCGTTCATGGTGTAGGGATCCAGCTCATCGGTGGTCAGATCGATATAGTACACGGAGGAATACTCGGAGGCCAGGATCCCGATGATATCGGTGTTCCGCTGGCGCAGGGTCTCCGCCTCCTGCTTTTCGCGCAGCTCCTCATCCTTGTCGGCAAAGCCCAGGGCCACCGCCAGGGGCTTATCCCCCTCGGCGCCCACCTTGACGAACTTCATTTCGCAGTAGCGGCCCTCGGCGTCCCTGTAGGTGGTGATGAAGGTCTTTTTATCCCGCAGCTCCCTCATGATGTTGCGCAGGGAGCCCGCGTCCAGCATCATATTCCTGTCCTCGGAGGAGACCAGCTGGTCGACATACAGCTTGTAGGCCTCGCTGTAGGAGATATCCTTTCTGAAGATCTGGCCGAAGGCGCTCTCGGTGCTCTCGTTCATGGTGTAGGGCGTCAGGCCGTCGGTGGTCAGATCGATATAGTACACGGAGGAATACTCGGAAGCCAGGATCTCGATGATATCCCTGTTGCGCCTGGCTTCCTCGTTCTGGAAGTGGATGGTCTCGGTCACATCCTGATGGGTGCCCTCGATGCGGATGCCGTTCACATAATTGAAATTGCGCACGCCGCCGCAGCGCACAACGATGGTGCG
>PITV01000328.1 GCA_017577285.1 Clostridiales bacterium | reverse complement strand
ACTCGGCGCCCACGGAGATGTACACGGCGTAGTCCGTCGGCAGCGTCAGAGGTTTATAACAGACAGCAAAATCCCCCGTGCGGCAGTCTTCCGCACGGTAAACAATGGCCATTCCGCCCTTGCCGACAAATTCCTTCAGTTCATAGCGGTTATCAAGTTTTTGTCCCAGACCGATCATGCGTCTACCTCTGCCAGTACGATGGAAACATTATCGCTCCCGCCGTTTTCAAGGGTCGTGCTCAGAAGCAGGTCTGCCGCATCCTTCAGGGTGTTTTCATTCAGTATCCTGCGAATCTGCTCATCATCAACATGCTCATTCAAGCCGTCAGAGCATACCAGCCACTTGTCGCCCTTTTGGATATCCATTTCAAGCATATCCACGGCAACGGAAAAATCCGTTCCGACTGCCCTTGTAATAATATTTCTGTAAGGATTGGTCCTTGCCTCTTCCTTTGTGATGGTGCCATTATGGATCATCTCGGCAACAAGAGAATGATCAGAGGTGATCTGCCGCAGTTCACCGTCTCTCAGCAGATACGCGCGGCTGTCACCCACATGGGCGATCAGGAAACTGTCACCGTTTTTCCACAGTGCGGTAAAGGTAGTTCCCATCCCGCTCAGATTTGTATCATTCTGCTGCTTATGGTATATCTCTTTATTGGCAAATTCTACAGCCAGACGGAACAGATCTCTGGAGGGATTTGCGTCTTTCAAAGAACGTGTCACGATCTCAACAGCCATGCTGCTCGCCATGTCACCGGCTTTATGCCCGCCCATGCCGTCAGCAACACCGAACAGATCCCTTTCCGGATAAACCAGAAGGGTATCCTGATTCGATGTTCTCACGCATCCCTGGTGTGTTCTGCTTTCATAGATCATCTTTGTTCGTCCTTTCATCCTGCTCCAGCCTGCTCTTCCTCAGCTGTCCGCAGGCGCCTTCTATATCATCGCCCATCTCCCTGCGGCGGGTGGCGGATACATTCGCATTTTTCAGTTCATTGAGGAAATCATTGACTTCCTTTTCATTCACACCGATCAGATTCCGTTCCTTTACTGTGTTAAGGGGAATCAGGTTTACATGGCACTGCATCCCTCTTAGTCTGCCCGCCAGTTCACGGGCACACTCACGGTCAGAATTCACATTCCGGATCAGCGCGTATTCAAAGATCACTCTTCGTCCTGTTTTCTGTATGTAATTCCTGCATGCCTCAAGGGTTTCACTGATACTGTACCTTTTTGCAACGGGCATCAGTTTCTTTCTGATCTCATCGTTCGGAGCGTGCAATGACAGAGAAAGCGTAACAGGCAGCCCTTCATCAGCAAACCTGTACATTTCAGGCACAAGACCGCATGTCGAAAGCGAAATGTGCCGCACAGATATGTTCAGCCCGTTTTCATCAGAAACAAGTCTGATAAACCGCACAACCTCATCATAGTTATCGAAGGGTTCTCCGCTGCCCATCAGCACGATATGCCCGATGCGTTCGCCGTTCAATGTCTTCTGGGCCGCAATCACCTGCCCAAGGATCTCGGCTGCAGTCAGGTTCCGCACTTTTCCATCAAGAGTACTGGCACAGAAGGCGCAACCCATCCTGCATCCGACCTGAGTGGAAACACACAGCGAATATCCATAATGATAATGCATCAGCACGCCTTCAATGCAGTTTCCATCCTTCAGTTCATAAAGGAATTTCACTGTATCGTCAATACCTGAATGTACCGACTCCCGGATGGACACGCTTTGATCGATATGTTCTCCGGCAAGTTTCTCTTTAAGGGAATTCGGTATGTTTTTCATTTCAGAGAAGGTCGCACCTTTCTGAAGCCACTCGAATACCTGC
>PITV01000327.1 GCA_017577285.1 Clostridiales bacterium | reverse complement strand
CATTATGTGTTTCTGAAAAAAGCCATCGCGCGCCACACAGGCGCGCTGCTGGTGGACGGAAACGAGGGAACAGCCCGTCAGCTGATCCGTAAACTGACCGAGGCAGGCACGCTGCGGGAGAATGATCCCCCTCGGCAGGGACAGATCACGCTCCTGACCTCCGGAGACGGGGATTCAGTCAAAATAATGCACTCACTGTTAAAAGAAAGTCTTGCTATTTCGTGAGATATCTGTTAGAATAGTGATGTATGTGGGTATGATCCGGCATGTAATTCTTTATTCATTTTCATAGGGGGAAACATTCATGGCAGACTATAAGACTGAGAACATTCGCAACATCGCCCTGCTGGGCCACGGCAGCGAAGGAAAGACCACTCTGGCCGAATCCATGCTGTTCGCTTCCGGCGCGATCAGCCGTCAGGGCCGCGTTGAAGACGGCGCCGCCACCACCGACTTTGATCCCGAAGAGACCAAACGTCACATTTCCATCAGCGCCGCCACCGCTCCCATCGACTGGAAGGGTGTCAAGATCAACGTCATCGACGTTCCCGGCTACTTTGACTTCATCGGCGAAGTGTTCGGGCCTCTGCGCGTGGCTGAAACTGCCGGTATCGTTGTGGGCGCTGTGAGCGGCCTCACCGTCGGTGCCGAAAAGGCTTATGACTACGCCGAAAAATACAATGTCTGCCGTATGTTCATCGTAAACCGCATGGACACCGAAAACGCCAACTACAACAAGGTCGTTGAGGCCCTGCGCGACAAGTTCGGCGACAGCGTTGTTCCCATGTTCCTGCCCATCGGCGAAGGCGCCAATTTCAAGGGCGTCGTCAACGTTCTGGAAAACAAGGCTTATGAAGGAACCGGCAAGGGTCTGAAAGAGATCCCTGTTCCCGCCAATATGGCTTCCGCCATCGAAGATGCCATGGCCGAGATCACTGAAGCCGCCGCGGCTGCCGATGATGAACTGATGATGATGTATCTGGAAGGCGAAGAGCTGACTCACGAGCAGATCCTCACCGGTTTCCAGGCCGGCATGGCCAACGGCACCATCGTTCCCGTTGTTTGCTGCAGCGCTATCACCGGTGTGGGCGTAGCCAAGGTGCTGGATACCATCAGCGGCTATATGCATGCTCCCTCCGCCTCCAAGAACGCCGGCATCAATCCCAAGAACGATGAGAAGATCGACCGTCCCTGCGACAGCAGCGCTCCTTTCTCCGCTTTCGTTTACAAGACCATCGCTGACCCCTTCGTGGGCAAGCTGAGTCTGATCCGCGTGATGAGCGGCACCCTGACCGCCGCCACTCCCCTGTACAATGCCAATGCCGGCAAGGCCGACAAGGCCAGCGGCCTGTTCGTGCTGACCGGCAAGAAGCAGACCTCCGTCACCCAGCTGCAGGCTGGTGACCTGGGTGCTCTGAGCAAGCTGGCTTTCACCGCTTCCGGCGACACCCTGTGCGATCAGAACAATCCCATCCAGTATCCCGCCATCGACTTCCCCACTCCCTGCCTCAGCAAGGCCGTTTACGCCGCCAAGCAGGGTGAAGAAGATAAGGTGTTCTCCGGTCTGGCCCGTCTGCAGGAAGAAGATCCTTCCGCCAGGATCGAGAAGAACGAAGAGACCGCCGAGACCATCATCTCCGGTCAGGGCGAACAGCATCTGGAAGTGCTGCGCAACAAGCTGCTCAGCAAGTTCGGCGCCACCGCCAACTTCACCGATCCCAAGATCGCCTATCGTGAGAGCATCCGCAAAGAGATCGACGTTGAAGGACGTCATAAGAAGCAGACCGGTGGCCACGGCCAGTTCGGTGATGTCAAGATCCGCTTCCGTCCCAATGCTGATCCCTCTGATAC
>PITV01000326.1 GCA_017577285.1 Clostridiales bacterium | reverse complement strand
GGCAAATGGCTTCCGCTGGAACAGATCCGCAAGGATTGCGGTGTTGGCCGTGACGGTTCCAATGCCCGCAATATAAAACTGGCTGCACAGAATTACGGCCTCAATGTGAAAGCATTCCGTATGGAGCCCGATATGCTGCGGGAAAACGGTATCTTTCCGTGTATCGTTCACTGGGAATTCAATCACTTTGTTGTGCTGGACGGCTTTCGCGGAAAGTACGCCATATTGAATGATCCGGCACGCGGCACCGTAAAGATCACCATGAAGGAGTTTGATGAAAAGTTTACGGGCATTGTCCTTTTCTTCGAACCCGGGGAAAACTTCGAGCCATCCGGTAAAAAGGCCTCTGTCTGGTCTTTTGCCAGAGAGCGTATGAAGGGAACGAAACCGGCTGTTGTTTTCGTGATCATGACGACGCTGATCACATCACTGCTTGGCATCATGAGCCCCGGTTTCAACCGGGTGTTTGTGGACAGACTTCTTTCCGGAACGGATCCTGAATGGCTTACACCGTTTATCATCATGCTTTCGATATTTACCGGCGTGCAGATCATTGTGGCGTGGATCGGTGCGATATACAGTCTGCGCATCCAGGGAAAGATGGATGTGACCGGCAGCACTTCCTATCTGTGGAAAGTACTGCATCTGCCCATGCATTTCTTCAGCCAAAGGCTTGCCGGCGATATTTCCGGCCGTCAAAGCATGAACGCCTCCATCGCCGGAACCATGGTGAATACATTAGCTCCTCTGGTGCTGGAAACAGGAATGATGATCTTTTATCTGGTCGTTATGCTCAGATACAGCGTGATACTTACCGTGATCGGTCTTGTGAATATACTGGCAAACGCGGTTACCGGAACGATCATATCACGGAAGCGTGTAAATATCACCCGTGTTCAGATGAGAAACAGCGGAAAACTGAACAGCAGCACGGTCAGCGGCATTGAAGTGATCGAAACGCTGAAGGCAGGCGGAAGCGAAGACGGATATTTTGCCAAGTGGGCAGGTCTTCAGGCTTCCGTGAACGCGCAGACTGTTGAATATGCCAGACTCAACAATTATCTTGGACTGGTACCTCAGATCGTAAACAGTATTACGGAAACGATCATTCTGTGCATGGGTGTCCTTCTTGTGCTGCAGGGCAATTTCAAGATCGGTATGGTCACAGCGTTTCAGGGATACCTTGCGTCTTTCCTTGCTCCTGCGTCAAAACTGATCGGAGCTGGGCAGACCTTTCAGGAAATGACCAGCGAGATCGAACGTATCAAAGATGTCATGGATTATCCTGAAAGTCCTGTTTTTGATGCTGCTGGCAGTGAAAACGCGTCAAAACGCAAGCTCGGCGGAAAACTGGAGATGCGGAATGTAACCTTCGGCTATCTTCAGCTTTCTCCTCCTTTGATAGAGAATTTCTGCATGACTGTAGAACCCGGGAAAAAGGTCGCCTTTGTGGGTTCATCAGGATGCGGCAAAAGCACGCTGGCCCGCCTAATCTCCGGATTGTATGAACCGTGGAGCGGTGAGATCCTGTTTGACGGAAAGCCCATGAATGAAATCGACCACAATGTGTTCACGGGATCAGTTGCTGTAGTGGATCAGGATATCACGCTTTTTGATGATACGATCGGCAACAATATTAAAATGTGGGATGCCGGGATCGAGGATTTTGAAATGATCCTGGCTGCCAATGATGCCTGCATTCACGAAGATATCATGGCAAGGCGCGGCGGATACCGCTATAAACTGCAGGAGGGCGGCAAGGACTTTTCCGGCGGACAGCGCCAACGCATGGAGATCGCGAGAGCTCTGGCTCAGGATCCTTCCATCCTGATCATGGATGAAGCTACAAGCGCGCTGGATGCCGA
>PITV01000325.1 GCA_017577285.1 Clostridiales bacterium | reverse complement strand
GGCATATCGTAACCATCGAGGATCCCATCGAGTATCTGCATTCCCATAAAAAATCGCTGATCAGCCAGCGCGAAGTGCCCAATGACAGCCCGACCTTTGCCAGAGCCCTGCGCGGGGCGCTGCGTCAGGCTCCCGATGTGATCATGCTGGGTGAGATGCGCGATCAGGAAACTATCCGCACAGCCATCACGGCCGCTGAGACCGGGCATCTCATCCTGTCGTCCCTGCATACTGTCGGCGCTTCCAAGACGGTGGACCGCATTCTGGATGTATTTCCGGCAGAACAGCAGGCGCAGGTGCGCATTCAACTTTCCATGGTACTGAAAGCAGTTGTCTCCCAGCGGCTCATCACCACAAAGGACGGCGCGCAGGTGCCGGTTTTCGAAGTGATGACCATCAATCCGGCCATCCAGAATATGATCCGTGACGGCAGAACGCATCAGATCGATAATGCGATTTACGGCGGCGGTTCGGAAATGATGAGTATGGATCAGGAACTGATCCGTCTGTACAAGGAAGGGCAGATCGACAGGGAAACGGCCCTTCTGTATGCTGTTTCGCCGGATGCCATTGTCAAAAAAATGTGATTTATAACCGGACAGAGCGACAGAATTCAGAATAAATAAAGATCGTAAGGAGAGAATTTATGGACATTATCCGTATTCAGATGATGGACAGTTTCACCATCTTCATCAATGAAAAGAGCGCGGAATATCTGGCGGGAAAGTCGAAAAAGGGTGCGTCCCTGATGCAGTATCTGATCCTGAACCGCGGTCAGCCTGTGCCCAATTACCGCCTTCTGGCCACTATGTGGAACGATGAGGGTGGCGCAAACCCGGAAAATGCCCTTAAAACGCTGATCAGCCGTTTCCGCACGCTGCTCAATCAGGTTTCTCCCGATCTGGGAAGCTGCATCGTGGCTGACAGAGGCGCGTATCACTGGCAGTGCCTGCCCGGTATGACCATCGATGTGTATGAGCTGGAAGATATTTTCGAGAAGCTCAGCACGCTGAAGAATGATCCGGATCAGAGAAAAATGCTTTACCAGCGCATGCTGATGCTGTACAAGGGTGATCTGCTTCAGCACAGTGATCAGAACGACTGGGTCATTTCTCTGGCGACCGGCATGCATAACAAATTCATGTCGGCGGTCTATTCCTATATCGATCTGCTGAAATCTGAGAATAACTATCATGAGATCGCCAATGTGTGCCGCACCGCGCTGGATGTGGATAATTTTGATGACCGGCTGCACATGGAACTGATGACGGCTCTCATCAATACCAACCGCACCAACGAGGCTTTGATCCAGTATAAGCATGTTACCCACATCAATTACCGCTATCTTGGTGTTCAGCCCAGCAAGGAGATGCAGGAGTTCTATAAGCAGATCGTGCGCTCCGGCAAAACGCTGGATTTCAACCTTGAATCCATCCGCACGGAACTGCGTGAAAGCGGGGCACAGCGCGGGGCGTTTGTGTGCGAATATGCCGTTTTCAAGGAGATATACAACCTGCAGATGCGCAATCTGGAACGCCTGGGGTCCACCATGTTCCTGTGTGTTATCATGGTAGGCAATCCTGATGAGCCCATTACAGACAGCATCAAGCAGGATAACATCATGAACGGTCTGCTGGAGATCCTGTGCAAGAACCTGCGCAAGGGCGACACCATCACGCATTTTTCTCCCACCATCTTTGCGCTGCTGCTGCCCACTGTCAACTATACTACCGGCAATATGGTCATGGAGCGTATCAAGAGGCTGTTCTATCTGCGTTATCCCAATTCCAATATTCCTTTCAACTATCGTGTCGGCCCTCTCAGCAGTGAGAGACCTGTCAATATTGCCGAATTGAGGAGCCCGGAGAACAACTGACCCGTATATGGA
>PITV01000324.1 GCA_017577285.1 Clostridiales bacterium | reverse complement strand
ACATCATTTCATCCTGAATGAACATGCTCATGTAAACACCGTCTGCCGCCGGGATATAGGAACCGTCATCCTGATAATAGGGCTCTTCGGGGCCGCCGGCGGAAGTGCCGCCGGAGAACGCGATATTGATATCGTAAATACCGTCCGCTTCACATACCCACTTGACCGCGGAAGAAAATCCGGTGTCACCGGCACTGAAGCCGTCCTTGCGGATGGAGAACCAGGCGCCGTGATAAACAACATCCTCTTCCTCGTGTCCGGGAGCAAAGGACTTGAGCGTTACTTCCTCCGCCGGCTTCCACAGGCCGGTTTCAGTCAGCATGCACTCTTTGAAAGTGGAAAGATCAATGTTTTCACCGGCATTGACCTGAGTGGAATACATGGGATACCAGCTCTGCTGTCCCATCTTCTTCAGTTTCGCACGGTTGGGGTCGGATGATCCGCCGAAGATATAGATCAACTCCTCATTTTCCGCCATCGCAGGGGCGAAAAGACAGGCAAGCAAAACGATACCGAGAATAAGGGCAAGTACCTTCTTCATAATGGTTCCTCCTCATATGGTCGTTGTGTTGTATTGTTCAAGCATGTATATTATATTCGATATTCAACCATTTTATCAATATGAAATAGTGTATAAAATATAACAAATGTTGCATTCAGTAAAAACTGCAGCAAATGCTGCACACAAAAAGGAATATACATGAGAACAAAAGGCAACAAAAATATGCGGAAATGATAAACTCCCGCATTTTTTTGTGGAATAAAACAGGGTCCGTACCGTCTGAGCAGGAGCCGTGTTCATCAGTCTGTATTTCTGATCATCCGGGGTGTTTTGTCCGCACCGACAGATGCATTTCATTTTCATTCAGAAGATTCTATCAGCAGTAGACCAGCAGTTCCGCAGATATTCTTCAGTATCCCAGACATGCGTTCCGCTCTCAAAGGAGCATGCATTCCTCTTTCAGCATTCTGCCAAAGTCGTACATCATCCGCCTGATGATATCCGCCCTGACACTTTCATTCCTTCTGAAAGCCGCGACCTTTGCCGTCGGAGGCACACACATGGCAGTCAGCTGACCCGCCTCAAGCAGGTTTGCCATTTCATCGCATATCTCCAGCATCTCCTCCCGGTCATTCTCCTTGTATGCAAAGGCATCGGGCGTGCTGTCTTCCAGATATTTCGCGGCTTTTTCGATCACTTTCCGGACGAACTGCTCACGGTTGGGCTTTTCCGGCACGATCGTATCCGTATTCCTGTTTCTGTAGCATCCCATCATCGCCGCTATGATCGACGGATCACGCACCGTTCCGTCCGGATAGAATATCCCGTGAACATCATTCCAGTATCCGTCTATCATCAGATTGAACACATACCAGGGATGTCCGTGCCCTTTCGGTCACTGTATGTCCTGATAATACAGATTTGCCGATCATACACATCAGCATTCATTATTTATGACCGATTTTTCATATTTTGCCGACACAGAGTACTCCATGTGCGCCTTTCGGTTTATTCCGGAAGCAGTGGCGGAGTAGTCATGATACGAAAGCACATCCACCAAATCCGCCGTGTTTTCCAGATCTTCAGCAAGCCAGTTGCCGACAGTCATCGCGTTCTCACTGTCCGCTTCCTTTACAACGGCGCAGTAATGGCGCACAAAACGCCATATCCTCGCGTACTGTTCATCCTTTTCCTCCTGGCTGCCTGCCTTTAGGATCAGGTCATTGCAGGGCGGCTCATTCATTACATCATACATCAGCAGTCCGGGCTCATCCTTCAGCGCGCAAACGACATCCCTGCAGTATCTGTCCCCAAATTCATAGAAATCCTCTTCGAGGATCGAGGGATCGATGCCGTTTCCGTTGAATATGATCGGAACACATGTAAAGCCCTGTTC
>PITV01000323.1 GCA_017577285.1 Clostridiales bacterium | reverse complement strand
GATCCGAATCATGAAGAATACTGGATGCAGGGAATCAATGTTCATGTGATAAACTGCCAGTTCCAGGTGGTATCTTGGTTTGACCGGAGCAAAGCGACAACAACAGAAGCATATATCAGAAATGGGAAGATCGTATTCTATGATTGGGATGCGGATAAGAAGCTCGGCGATGTGAATCTGTATACAAGCTTTGGGCTGAACACATCGTTCAGCACCCCCCCCAAATCATATAAGGAAACAAATGCAACCTTCCCGGACCCGCCAGCAATCCCCGGAGGTACATTGACAGCGGAAAGAATCAAGTTTTCGTCCAACAAAAATTATGCTGTCTATTCCGGCCCCGGTGAAAACTATCTCCGTGGCGGCAATGGAAAAGCCTCTGTTTCCACCAATCACTGCATTCAGGTTTTCGGAAAAGAAAATGGCTGGATTATGATCCAGTACGATATTACCAGCGACCATATGAGAATTGGCTGGATCCGTGAAGACGCGCTGCCTAAGAAAACAAGCGTCAGTGATCTGAGCTTTGGAAACCACAAAGCGCGTACTGCTGTTCAATGTACCATCACAGATGATCCGCTGTTTTCTATGACTGCCATCGCGAATATCTCAGCAGATGCGGAGGTGAGATGGCTGGCGACGATGGGCAGCTGGACTTACGTAGAATACAACACTGGCACACAATCCATCCGTGGCTTCATTCGTTCTGATAATTTGACTTCGTTAACAGAGGAACAGGTCAGAAGTCTGGCGCAATCCGCACTTCTTGCAACGGGGCCGATCGCTGAAGGCAAAGCTGTGACGGCAGATACCTTGAAGAGCTATCGCATTTCCTGCAGCTATGATGCAGCATCCGGGCAATGGAGCGTACGCTTTGATTCCGGAAGAGACTACGGTTATACTGTCATCGTAGAGGACAAGTCCGGCATGGCATGGCTGGCTGAATCAGATAATGGATAAACGACTCATTGCCAGAATACAGTGCCTTACAGATAAGTAGAAGAGGTAATCGTAACATGGTTCGAAGAATCTGGTTGCCGTTTTTTATCGCATGGATGCTCCTGATTGTTCCGACCGCGCTTGCAGCAAATGAAGCGGAGGATTTCGAACAATTCATGAATGAACGATATGTGAACAAAGGATGGTCTGCGGAAAGCGTGACCCAGTGGGGAGACGCCGCAGCAGCGGTTCTGTATCAGGGAGATAAGGGACTATTGGTGGTGCGTAAAGGAGAGCATCTGATAGAGAATACAGATGCAGTACTGTCCTCCGGGTATACCATTCACATGGATACCGAGGATCTTCTGTACCTTACGGTTGCCGATGGCAAAGAGACCACCACATATGATTTCTATTATGTTCATAATCGCTGGCTGTTGGGTGGCATTCGATATACAGGTCAGGGCCCTTCTGAAAGGGATATCCCTATCATCGAGGAAATTCTGCTGAATATGTTGGATGATGAAATCAGCACTGATTACCTGTTGGAAGATGAAAACGAGAATATACTCTGGCGGGAAACCACCCCTCCGCTTCCGGATGTGCTGACGGAGGATGAACTGGATCTGGCGAACTGGAGCCCCTTTACTTGCCCCGTGTACTGCACCGGATATATGGACAGGGATCTAGGAGATTCTTCTGACATCGTCAGGAAACGGTTGTTTGACAGGATGAAGACCGGTACCTTCTTTGCGGATGATGCCTACGTGGATGGACTGATCAACCGGGACACCTTGCAATTCATTGCTGATAAGCCCAACGGAAGCCGCGTGCTGCTGTGTGGCAGCTTTGCAGAAGATACAGGCTGGCAATTTGTTGAAAGCAGCCCCTTGCCTGCCGGTACAACTATGGGAGTCGAAAACTTCACAAGTAATCTGTATTTCCCCACCATTTATGGAGGTCCCTCTGTACAACGA
>PITV01000322.1 GCA_017577285.1 Clostridiales bacterium | reverse complement strand
GTTCTATTTTATCTGGACTTTTATTGAAGTATTGACAGGCACTTTCAGAGGTGTGGGCGATACGCTGAAACCGATGATCATCACAATGATCGGTACCTGCATTTTCCGTGTTGTATGGATGCTTTTTATCGTTCCCGAGTGGCATACGATCCTCGGGATCAGCATCGTATACGGCATATCATGGGTATTGACAGCGACAGCGTTTATCATATATTATTTAAAAGGAAAATGGATCAAAAAGAACATTTGATCATACGAATGCAGGGAGGAACCGTATGAAACGTATTCTGATCGGCTTGATTTGCATTGTTCTTTGTATGTCTGCAGGGCTGGAGCTTACATTTGCTGCCGCAGAAATTGAAAAGAACGAGTTTATTGATATTTCATTTACCATGCTGGATGCTGAAAACCTGTTTCTGGCCAGGTATAATGAGATGACCGGATCAGATGTGACCGTATGGTTCGAGTATGGTCTGCCGTATTTTTTCGGCGGTGTCAATGAATCGATGCTCTTCTCTGTATATCCGCAGATGAGAAAAAGAACGAATGAGACACAGACCACCTGGTACAAGCCGGATACGGTGTATCTGTACGGTTTTGACTGCATGGGATATGTAAAATGGATATGCAAGAAAGCGGGACGTGAGAATCTTGATTCCATTCAGCATTCCATCATCAACTATACCGATTACAAGAATTATTATGTGTTCTCTTCAAACAGTCATCTGAATATGAAGATGCCGGCGTGGGGGGAACTGTACAAGTATCTGAAGGTCGGCGATCTGTTTATGATCAAGCACGGCGGATTTCATGCGATGATGTATATCGGCACTTTGCGGGACTTTGGTTTTACTGCTGAAGAGGTGCCGGATCTTGCGGAATACCTGGATTATCCGCTCGTTATTCACAGCGGAGTTTCGCCTGCCTACGCGCCAAGGTATGAAAAGGTCTTCGCGGCGGATTATGATTACTACAAAAACTGTGAACTGATGGACGGCGGTGTACAGGTATCCATACTGGGAGTTCCGATCGACAAAGTGCCGTATCACCTTGATTTTCAGAAGCAGCATACCGATTATTTCATGATCGGTGAAAATCAGCAGATCATGACAGTCATTCATACCGATGATGTGACAAGCTACTGCTGGTACAGGACAAAGCCGGCCGGAAAATGATCTGAATGAAGAATGAAAACGCCCCCTTTAACCGGTGCATAGCCGGTGAAGGGGGCGTTTTACAGAATCAGTTTTACACTGATGGCATCGTTTCTTACAGTTTCTTTTCGTACTGACGCCAGGTGAAAGTTTGCTTTGCATTCATCCTGCTGATGTAGTTGAGAGAGGGAATATTCGTTTCATCGATCTGTCCGGCTTCGATCTGCCTGATGCCGTATTTTCTTGCCGTAAGGAAAGCCTCGTGGAACATGGCAATATTGACAGCCTTATGCCTGTATTCAGGAACAACGAATTGCATGCAGCAGCGGGCTGCGGAGACATTACCGGCATAGAAGGCGTTTTTCACAGTATCGGAGCCGGTGCAGCTGCCGCAATAATCAGGCAGGACAAAAAGGAAACCGATAGGCTGGTCGCCGGCATAGGCAACGACTGTCAGTTCGGGAACAAGTAAGTCTTTCAGCAGACTGATCTCATTTCCAAGAGATGCGGCGTCCGGCAGGGATGTTTCCCACTTGGGCGGACAGGCAGCGCGAATGATGCCGGCAATATCACGAATACTTTTATCAGCTTCATTCCCGCAAAGATCAGCATGACTGACAGAAAACCCGAAACGCCTCTGGGCACGGGTCGAGAGCATACCGGCAGAGATCACATCGAACATGGCCAGATTGAACTGGTAGGCATAGTAATCACGGTGCTTTACAAATCCGTATTTCTCAAAATAATATGCGTAACCTTCGTCATTATAACTATCCAGAATATAGG
>PITV01000321.1 GCA_017577285.1 Clostridiales bacterium | reverse complement strand
GATTAAGGGACTGACAATCGACATGTACGCGGATAAGTTATATATACAAACAGATGATATACAACGGGATTATCGTTTGATGGATTATAACACGTATTTTGAAAAGAAAGCGAGAGTTGGTGCTATCGAGTACGATGCATTTTATGGCGGGCCCAGATACAGGCTGATGAAATCGATGATAACTTTATCAAAGTGGCCGCTGGTATACTGGGAGAAAGGAATGGTCACTGATAACGCACATTATCAGTTTCCGCATGATGTTCTCACGACGAATGACTGCTATATCGGAATACTGCACTACAAATTTATGAATACAGATTGGGAGACATATAAAAACCGCGCAAAGAACAATTCCGGTTTTTCAAGAGGAATAAGGTATAAAGAGTATATGGACGATACAGAAGACTACGACAGCTTCATGTATGAGGACAGTACTGTTTTTACCGGTTCGGAATCCTTAGAGAAGATATCCTTGATATCCCGAATGCAGTTTGATGAAACTGATTAGTCGGCTAAGTTGAAAAACGGATCGCTCAACATTCAGCTTTTGCCTTTCCGGAGAAAAAGAAACAATGCAGACAAATGGATGCCTTGTTTCTTTTTTTCAGCGAAAATCAAAATCGGATCCGGATGCATTTTGCGGAAGAAATGTCAATGCTGCGAACTGTGGATGATCAAAGGATTTTTGGACAAATAATAAAAAAGAAAGGACGTAGTCTCATACGCTATGTTATAATATCATGAAATATACTGTGGCGCATTGAAGACGCTTAACGGACAGGAGACTGCCGCAGGTGAATATCCCGAGAAGATCGTGCCCTCTGCGGCGGCGATTGGCGACGCGACGGATAACTATGAGATCACTTATGTCGCGGGCAAGCTGACGATTGAGAAGGGAAATGACGATACACCGGGCATGGGTGATAACACCATGATTAAAACATGGTTTGCACTGATGCTGATTTCGGCAGTCGGGATGGCTCTGATGCTGTGCCTGCTGCTTACGAGAACGCGGCGGAAGGAACAGTAAACAATGAACAAAGCGGCGCCAAAGGGCGCCGCTTTTGATTTACTAAGGAAAGCACTCATTACAGAGTGCTTTCCTGCTTCAATCGATTATGGTGGTGTAAGAGACAGAACCGGTGCCGCCGGTCAGCTTCCAGAAGAGGATCTGATTTCCGGCAGAGCGCGTAACTGCAAAGTATTCATTCCTCGTGTGAAAACCCAAATGGGCGAAAGAGCGGCTGGCAGCATTGGAAGCATCCACAGCATCTCCGCTCATGGCGAGCATCCAGCGGCAGTAGTTGACAGCGTCGGTTTTGTAACTGTAGAGGTAGCCGCCTCTGCTGGCCAGGTAAGTACCTGTGGAGATATTATGTATACGGAACATCCCGTCTGCTGCGGCAATTCGGAACACATATATACTGTCAACGCCGGTCAGCGTATTCCCGGTCAGGGTCAGACCGGAATCGGTCAGAGCTGCGGAACCTCCGGCTGTCCCGGATTCGTATTTCCCGGTTGTGATACCTTTCAGAACGAACATTGTATCGGCTGCCGCACCGTAGGTAATGACGTAATCGCCTTCCCAGTCATCCGGAGCGGAGGTCAGAAGACGAAAGCCGGCGGGGTCGTCGTTCGTACGGGAGTAAAGTGCCTTCAGGGTAATGCTTCCTTCCGGTGTGTATCGATCCGTAAAGACAGCGGGAAGTTCGGACACATTGCGGCAGTCTTCCGTAACCCATCCAATGAAGGTGTAGCTGTCAGGGACATCGGCAGTCGGCAGGGTGATGAACTCACCCGCATGGCAAACCATGGCGGCAGGGATGCTGATACCTTCGGGAACGGAGAAACTGACGGTGTATTCGTTTTCGTTGCCCAAAGGATCCGTATAACTGTCTTTATAGAAGTAACCGCAGGCTGTGCAGGTGTGCACGGTATAGCCG
>PITV01000032.1 GCA_017577285.1 Clostridiales bacterium | reverse complement strand
CAATGAATTGCTTATGAGCTGACACCGGGACGGATGACTTTTTGAAAGGGAGTGCGCTGTATGCTCAGGATGGAATGGCCTGAACTGGAAGCTCTGCTGCTTTACGCAGAGAATGTGGTTTCCACATCAGAATGCGAGGATGATTGCCCGGATTATTGCAAGGGCGAGGGCTGCTGGGCGTACGATAGCCAGATAGATGTATGTGGCGCGTATACATCCCCCCTTGAGGATTGCCCTACGTACTGCATGCAGGATAAACACATCTGTGTGTTCATATCGCCGGATGAGTATTAAGGTGATCGCGGAGGCGGGGTGTTTCCGCGGGTGAACGCCGCGGCGGAGGAGGACCGGAACGCAATGAGAATGGAAAAGCCTGAACTGGCGGCTGTCATGCTTTCAGGCGGTGATGTGATCACAGCATCCGCCTGCAGGGAAGAGACGGCCTGTGTCGATCTGAACACCGGCTGCCGCGGGGAAACGCTGATCTGCGCTGATAATGAGGTATGCCTTTCGGTGTCTGCCTGTACCTGTGACGGTGAGTGTGAGACGGACTGCTCCAGTGAACACCACATCGTGATCTATGATAACGGGCATGTCTGATACGGCGGAAGAGATCAGGCGCCTGACGGCATCCGCTGAAGCGGCGGGAAGGCCCGTCACAGACAGTTCACGTTCCGGTGAACATCACTGAAAAACGGATAAATGACCGCGGGCTGAAAAGGCGCCGCGGTTTTTTTGTGCCGGAGGGGCAGATACCGCCCGCCGCCGCGCACTCTTCCTGTTTTTTTGCGGAAAAATACATTGATTTGCCGCGCCCTGTTTTGCTATAATGTGGAGCGGTAAAGCGTCCGCCGCGTTCCGGAGCCCGTGCATCGGCAGGCCCCTTATCCGGCGCGGCGCGAAGGGGAGAGGTGAGAGAAAAGTGAGCCCGATCATATGGTGGATGATCTCCGCCCTGTGCGCCTTCTTTGTGAAGGGGCTGTGCGGCTTTGCCAACACGCTGGTGCTCACCTCCATGCTCAGCTTTTCCGGCACCAACAACATCGATATATCGCCCGTGGATCTGCTCATCGGCCTGCCGCCCAACGCCATCATGGTGGTAAAGGAGCGCCGGAGCATCCAGTGGAAGGTGGTGCTGCTGCCTGTCATCCTGGTGATCCTGGGGGATATCCCCGGCATCCTGTTCCTGAAAAATTCCTCCCCGCTGGTGCTGAAGATCATCTGCGGCGGCGTCATCGTGCTGGTGGGCGTTGAAATGCTGCTGAGAGAATATCAGCTGTACAGAATGAAGGAATCCAAAGCGGTGCTGGTGTTCATCGGCATCCTCTCCGGCGTTCTGTGCGGCCTGTACGGCATCGGCGCCCTGCTGAGCGCCTATGTATCCCGCGCCACGAAGGATACCCGCGCCTTCAAGGCCAATATATGCACCATCTTCCTGTCGGAAAACATTTTCCGCGTCACCATGTATATCATCCTCGGCATTTTCACCCTGGAATCGCTGAAGTGGACGACGTACATCCTGCCCGCCATGCTGGGGGGCCTGCTGCTGGGCATGCTGGCGGCAAAGAAGCTGAACGAGAAGATCGCGAAGCGCGTGGTGATCGTCATGCTCATCCTCAGCGGCATCGCCATGATCCTGAACAGCGTGCTGTAAACAGAACTGCATTTTTGTGCCCGGCCTTCCGGATATGCTCCGGGGCCGGTTTCTTTTTGCGTGTGAAACGGCTTTTTCACGGGATCACTGTGCAGATTCTGCAAAAAAATATGCCGATATAACTCTTTTGACGAAAACAGGGCGTAAGCGGTTTCAATCCCGCGCGTTTCGTGCTATAATGCCGGTAACGGCAGTCTGTGCCGTATTGAACGGATTATTTTGCGCCGCGGCGCGGGAGGATTGTTTTTATGAGCAGGATCGTATGTTTCGGAGAGATCATGTTAAGGCTGAATCCGGAGGGATACCGCAGGTTCGTGCAGGTGGAGGAAATGGAAGCCACCTACGGCGGCGGCGAAGCCAATGTTTCTGTTTCTTTGGCCAATTACGGCCATGACGCCGCTTATGTCACCAAGCTGCCCGAGCACGAGATCGGTCAGAGCGCCGTCAACAGCCTGCGCCGCTACGGCGTGGATACCTCCCTCATCGTGCGCGGCGGCCCCCGCGTGGGCATCTACTTCTGCGAAAAGGGCGCCTCCCAGCGCGGCAGCAAGGTGATCTATGACCGCGCCGGCTCCTCCATCGCCCTGGCGAAGAGGGAAGACTTTGACTGGGACAAGATCCTGGAGAGCGCTGACTGGTTCCACTTCACCGGCATCACCCCCGCCATCGGCGGCGAGCTGCCTGAGATCTGCCTGGACGCGCTGAAGAAGTGCCGCGAGAAGGGCATCACCGTATCCTGCGATCTGAACTACCGCGGCAAGATGTGGACCCGCGATCAGGCCCGGGAGACCATGACCAAACTGGTGCCTTATGTGGATGTGTGCATCGCCAATGAAGAGGATGCCGCCGATGTGTTCGGCATCCGCGCCGAGGGCACCGATGTGGCCAGCGGCAAGCTGAACAAGGAGGGCTATATCTCCGTGGCCCAGCAGATCATGGACCGCTTCGGCTGCAAAAAGGTGGCCATCACCCTGCGCGGCAGCATCTCCGCCAATGACAACAACTGGGCGGGCATGCTGTATGACGGTGAGAAGGCCTGTTTCAGCAAGAACTACCTCATCCATATCGTGGACCGCGTGGGCGGCGGCGACAGCTTCGGCGGCGGCCTGATCCACGCCCTGCTGAAGGGCTGGGACAACCAGAGCGTCATCGAGTACGCCGTGGCGGCCTCCTGCCTCAAGCAGACCATTGAGCACGATTACAACCTGGTCTCCGAAAAGGAAGTGCTGGCGCTGGCGGGCGGAAACGCCACCGGACGCGTGCAGCGCTGACCGGATAAAAGATAACAGAAAAGCTCCCGCCTTCCGGAATGGAGACGGGAGCTTTTATATGACCGCGTCACACCGCGTTCAGTATTTCGCCCTTCAGGAACGCCCGCAGGTTGTCAAACACGATCTCGGCCCGCATCTGCATGGATTCCTCCGTGGCGAAGGCGATGTGGGGGGTGAGCAGGGTGTTCGGCGCGGAAAGCAGGGGCTCGCTGTCATCGAGAGGCGGCTCCTTGGCGAACACATCCGAGGCGGCCCCGGCGATGACGCCCGCTTCCAGCGCTTCCTTCAGCGCCGCGGAGTCCGCTACCGGCCCTCTTGCCAGATTGATGAGCACGGCGGTCCTTTTCATCATGGCCAGCTGTTCCCGGCCGATCAGCCCCCGGGTGGAGGCGTTCAGCGGGCAGTGAAGCAGCACCAGATCGCTGCTCTGCAGCAGCTCATTCAGCGATACCTGCCTTATATAGTCCGGGCAGTCGGCGTGCACGGTGCGGCTGGAGGCCAGGATGCGGCAGCCGAAGGCGCGGAACAGCTCCGCGCTGCGGGAGCCGATATGCCCAAGACCCACGATGCCTACGGTCTTTCCCTTCAGCTCGGTGCCCACAAGGCCCGCTTTGGTGCCGTGACTGCGGCATCTGTCCTCCGTCTGCCGCATATTGCGCAGCATGGAGACCGCCATGCCCACGCCCAGCTCCGCCACCGCCTCGGTGGAGTATCCGCTGGCGTTGGAGGCGGGGATGCCCCGCTCCCTCAGCACATCCATGGCCACATGATCCACGCCCGTGAAGGCGATATCCACATATTTCAGGCTTTCACACTGCCTCAGCACCTCCGCCGGCATGGGCATATTCGCCAGCATGATCACATCGGCGTCCTTTGTTTCCTCCCGGAGCACCGCGGTATCGGCGGTCTTTTCATATTTCACAAAAGCGTGCCCCGCGTCAGTGAAGGGCTTCACCAGCTCATCCAGCGCGCTGTCCGGGATGCCCAGGCTTTCAGTCAGTACGATCTTCATAGGTCTGTCCTTTCCTTATCCGTGTGATCTTTATTTTTGCGTTAATGACAGCTGTTCCGGCGCCTGACCGGGTACGCCCGCGGGGGCCTTCAGGCTGTTTATTCTCCGGAAAATGCTGATGATGTCATTATACGCCCGTCCGTATACCTTGTCAAAAGAAAAACGCTGTGCTATAATATATGCAAATGATGTAAACGAATGATCTTCTGCAACAGAAAAGGGAGGAATAGAGATGAAAAGAACGGTCAAGGTCCTCGCCCTGATCCTGGCGCTGCTGCTGAGCGGCTGCCTTGCCGCGCTGGCGGAGCCCGGCGCGCCGAGCACGCCTCCCACGCTGCTGAGAAATCCCCAGGACGTCACCGTCAAAGAGGGCGGAAAGTGCGTGTTCACCATCAGCCAGACCGGCGCCCAGGGCATCACCTGGCGCCTGTACAACCCCGTGACGGGGGAGACCGTGCTCTGCACCAATGCCGGCTCCCGGTTCCCCGGCCTGAGCGTCAACGGCAAGAACGGCGAGACCCTGACGCTCACCAATGTGCCCGCCTCCCTGAACGGCTGGCAGACCTACTGCACCCTCAGCAGCAATACCGGCGTCACCGTGACCCGCTATGCCAATATCACCGTTGTTGACAGCAAGGGCAGGCCCCTGCCCGGCGGAACAGCCCCCACGGCCGCTCCCGCCCCCGCCCCCGCGGCCGGTGCTGAAAAGCCTGCTGATGACGGCTATATCCATGTGAAAGCCATCGGCTGCAAGCTGCAGGTGCTGGATAAGAACGGAAAGCCCGCTGGCGCGGAGGAGAGCGAGCTGATCTTCCGTAACTGCGCCGATTTCCGCGTCACCTGCACAGAGAACAATGTGGAATTCTGGATCATCAACGGCGTGAAATACAAGTTTGAGATCTTCCCCCGCAATATCACCGTGATCGGCCTGACGGAGGATATCACCTTCGAGTGCTGCAATAAGAAGAACACACCCAAAACGCTGCTGAGCGAAGCCGATATCCAGGCCGCCCGCACAGGGGAGACGCTGGTGGTCAGCGCCGAGGGCGCCAAGCTCTGCCACATCAAGGGCAATAACAACGGCGCCGGCGGATATTTCGAGAGCTTCGATTTCACCTCCGATTTCAAAAACCGCGCTACGGACAAGAACGAGAAGGGCGGCAGGGTCACCCTGAAGGTCACCTCCAAGAACGGCGTTTCCCAGTACAAGTACTGGAAATTCAACGGGGCGGATTTCCTCCTTCCCAGCGCCATCACCCACTTCTACGTATATGATCTGAACACCTCCATGACCTTCGCGCCCGTCACCACCAAGGCCCAGCCCAGCGGAAACAGCGAGCGCGTCACGGCCCGGGAGGCCGCCGGCGGTCCCCCGCCCCAGACGCCCGTCACCATGGAGCAGCTCAGCGGCATCATGTGCTCCGTCACCTGCACCGGCTGCACCTTCTCCTGCGGCGGCTTTGACTCCGGCACCCAGGGCTATGTGCCCTTCGGCAGCCAGGTGACCATCACCGCGCCCGCCGGAAAAACGCTGGTGATGAACGGCACCCCCTGCGGGAACAGCATCACGGTGACCGTATACACCAATATCAAGGCGGAAGCAAAATAAAAAACATAATTGAAAAGATCGGAAAGGTCCCGGGCTGCGGGGCCTTTTCCTTTTGCGGATCCGGCGCTCCGGCCTGCCGGGGCGGAATTGGATGTTTCGGCACAAAGATATGATATTTCGGCCCTGCCTATTGAACCGTGCTTTTTTCTGTGCTAATATCTGCACGGCACGGAGAATGTGCCGGGAAAGGCAGGCGGAGCGTGTGCGGAACCGTACTTTGAATATGACATCCGGGAATCCCGCCCGGCTGCTGATCGTTTTCGCGCTGCCGATGCTGATCGGCAATATCTTCCAGCAGTTCTACAACCTGGTGGATTCCATCATCGTGGGCCGGCTCATCAGCGCCGACGCCCTGGGCGCCATCGGCGCCACCTCCTCCGTCACCTTCCTGTTCTTCGCCCTGTGCAACGGCATCGCCTCGGGCGGCGGGGTGATCACATCCCAGTTTTTCGGCATGGGTGACGCGGGCCAGGTGCGAAAAAGCATCGTGAATACCGCCTATGTCATGCTGGTGATGCCCGCCGTGGTGGGTGGCATCGCCTTCGTGCTGGCGGAGAGCATGCTGCGGCTGCTGAACACCCCTGAACAGATCCTTCCCGATGCCCTGGCCTATACCCGCGCCATGTGCATCGGCATCATATTCGTATCGGTCTATAATTTCGCCTCGTCCATGCTGCGGGCGCTGGGGGATTCCCGCACGCCCCTCTATTTCCTGATCTTTTCCTGCTTCCTGAACGCCGGGCTGGATCTGCTCTTCGTGGCGGTCTTCCATCAGGGCGTGCTGGGGGCGGGCATTGCCACGGTCATCTCCCAGTTCGTATCGGCAGTCATCTGTCTGGTCTACGCCGTGCGGAAGAACCCCTACTTCAAGCCGCGGAAGGATGAACTGAAGCTCGATATGCATCTGGTGCGCCAGATCGTGCGGCTGGGCGTTCCGCTCTCGCTGCAGTTCTCTCTCATCGCTGTTTCCAGCATGGCGCTTCAGCGGGTGGTCAACGGCTTCGGCCCCGTGGCGGTGGATGCCTTTACCGCCACCAACCGCATCGAGCAGATGATCCACCAGCCCTATCAGACCCTCAGCGCGGCCCTTGCCACCTACTGCGGCCAGAACTGGGGCGCGGGGGACAGGAAGCGCGTGCTGCAGGGCTACCGCAAGGCGCTGCTGATGATGGCGGTGCTGACGGCGGTGATGGTGCCGCTGGTCAGGATCTTCGGACGGGGGATCATGGGCATCTTTGTCAGCAGCGGGGATGAGAACAGCGCCGCGGTCATCGATCTGGGCACGCAGGGCCTGAAGCTGACCAGCCTGTTCTATCTGTTCCTCGGCATGATCTATGTGGTGCGCGGCATCCTGAACGGCCTGGGGGACGCCAAGTTCGCCCTGCTCAACGGCGTTGTGGAGATCATCGGCCGCTTCACCGTGCCCTATCTGCTCACCACCACCCTGGGCATCGGCGTAACGGGCATATGGTGGTCCTCCGGCATCGTGTGGTTCCTCAGCGGGTTCACGGCATGGCTTCGCTATATCGGCTACAAGCGGAAGGTGGGCCTGGCGGCGTGAACGCCGGCTGCTGAACACGGTTTTCTGAATATGTTTTTCCGAATGTTTTTTTCTGCGGGGTCTGCCTTCACCGGCAGACCTTTTTTGCGCGGAGACAGACGCGGCATCCCGGGCTGGGGCGTCTGACGGCGGGCTGTTTTTCAGATTTGCGTAAAAATGGCCGTAAATTGCGTAAATCCGGGGGTGGGCAGCCACATACGCGCTATTTTATAATAAATATGTGAAAAACGGCGGACTGCGCGCGGATCATCCGCGGCCCCGCAGGCGTCCTTCCCGGACGCGAATGTACTGAGTGTGATATGACGGTGGATGTTATGAAACATACAAAAAACAGGAAAACGGCATTCGTTCTTGTGACCGTGATCGCGACGGTCCTGCTCGCGCTGGCGCTGCTCCTATTCACCGTGCAGAACAACCGGCGCATCACGGCCCAGAACAGGGAATACCTGCTGGATAACGCGCGGCAGATGGCCGCCAGCGTGGATTCCGCCATTACGGACGGGCACAACAACATACGGATCCTGAGCGCGCTGGCCGAGCAGTCCATGACCGGGCCGGAATTCGACATTGCCAGCATGCAGGGCCTGATCAAGGATTCGGTGTTCGATTTTATGGAATATGCCGATCCGGAGGGCATGGATCACAATATCACAGGCGGCGTTTCCGAGGCCAAGGACCGCAAATATTATACCGATGCCAGAAACGGGAACCGCGGCATGGAGCTGATCCATATCTCCCGCGCCACCCATGAAACGCTGCTGATGTTCTACTCGCCCATCCTGTATGAGGGACGGTTCGCCGGTTCTCTCGTGGGCGTGTATCAGGCGTCCAACAGGATCACCCATCTGATCCGGACGGAATATTTCGGTGAGGCGGCGGATACCTATCTGGCTGCGGAGAACGGACTGGTCATTGCCGGAAGCCGGGGCTATGACCCCGCCGACGGCATGTATATCACCGCTCTGGCGGGGGATGACGGGGCTCTTGCCAGCCTGCTGACGCCCGATCCCGCGCAGGATCAGCCGATCTCCTTCTCCCTTCCGGGGAACGCCACGGGCGGCTGCATGATACGCCTTCCGGAGAGCGGATATTATCTTGTGCAGATCTTCCCGCAGGCGGCGGGCAGGCGCATGACGAATGACGCCAACCTGGCCGGCTATGTGCTCACCCTGTTCCTGCTGCTGCTCTACGCCGCTGTGCTCACCGCGCTCATCCTTTCCTACCGCCGCCAGCAGCGGCAGGTGGAGGAGGCCCGCAACCAGGCGGAGATCGCCAGTCAGGCGAAGACCAGCTTCCTGTTCAATATGAGCCACGATATCCGCACGCCCATGAACGCCATCCTGGGCTATACCAATATCGGCCTCAGGCATGTGGAGGATGTGGAGCGCTCCCGCGACAGCTATCAGAAGATCAAGACCGCCGGCGGGCATCTGCTGAACCTGATCAACGATATCCTCGAAATGAGCCGCATCGAATCCGGCACGCTGGTGCTGGCTGAAAACCCGGTGGATGTGCTGAAGGCGATCGAAAACATCGACCAGATGAGCCAGGCGCTCGCCATTCCCAGGGAGATCTCCTTTGAAACGAAGATCGGCGAGATCAGGGACGCCTATGTTTACGCGGATGAACTGCATATCAACGAAGTGATCATCAATCTCATTTCCAACGCCATCAAATATACGGATGCCGGCGGAAATGTGACCTACAGCGTGTGCCAGACCGGCGAGGCGGCCGAAGGCTGGGCTGCCTACCGGTTTGAGGTGTCCGATGACGGCATCGGCATGAGCGAGGAATTCCAGAGCCGCCTGTTCGAGGCCTTTTCCCGGGAGAACAGCGCCACCGTATCGAAAACGGAGGGCGCCGGGCTCGGCCTTTCCATCGTGAAGAGGATCGTGGATATGGCCGGCGGAACGATCAGCGTGAGGAGCACGCCCGGCAAGGGCTCCGTCTTCACGGTGGAGATCCCGTTCCGGGTGATGGATGAGGAAGCCGTCGCGAAACTGAAAACGGAGGATGCGTCTGCCGAGACGATCGTGAGCGATACTGATCTGACCGGCAAAAGGATCCTTCTGGTGGAAGACAACGAGATGAACCGGGAGATCGCCACCGAGCTCCTGACCGAAGCCGGTCTCGATGTGGAGACCGCCGAGGACGGCGAGATCGCCGTGAGGATGATCATCGAGAACGGCGCCGACCGCTACGATTTTATCCTGATGGATATCCAGATGCCCGTCATGAACGGCTATGAGGCGGCGAAGACCATCCGCATGCTGCCCAGCGGACAGGATGTGCCCATCATCGCCCTTTCCGCCAACGCCTTCGCGGAGGACAAGGCCGCGTCTCTCGCCGCCGGCATGAACGACCACGTGGCGAAGCCTGTCAATATCAGGGAGCTGCTCGGGACGCTGGCAAAGTACGCGTAAAGACGGCGCCGGCCGCCGCTTCCGGAAACGGAAAGGCGATTCCCGATACGGTGCGGCAATGCACCGGAATCCCATCATAACGGAAATATGCGCATCAGAAACAAACGCCCGGGGCATGACGCTCCGGGCATTGCTTTATGCTTTTTTATACCAGGAAAGAGAAGCAGACGGCTGTCAGCAGTCCCGCCAGGGTCAGGGAAAAGGTGCTGACCGCGCCGGTCAGGGGGTCCATCTCATTGGCGCGGGCGGTGCCGATCACATGGGAGGCGGTGCCGAAGGCCACGCCCCGGGCCACCGGATCCCGCAGGCGGAAAATCCTGCACAGCAGCGGGCCCGCCATGTTCCCCAGGATCCCCGTGCAGATGATGGCGGCGGTGGTGACGGCGGGGATGCCGCCTCCCTCCTCGCTGAGCACGGCGCCGATGGCGGTGGTCACGCTCTTGGGCAGCAGGGAGAACAGCAGTGTATGCTCCAGGCCGAACAGCTTTGAAAGCAGCAGGATGCTGCCCAGACTGCCCAGGGTGCCGGCGACCGTGCCGATGCAGATCAGGGGCAGATCGCCCTTCAGCTTCAGCAGCTGTTCGTAGAAGGCGATGG
Source organism: Clostridiales bacterium (assembly GCA_017577285.1). GTDB lineage: Bacteria > Bacillota > Clostridia > Christensenellales > Aristaeellaceae > ZC3RG03. The sequence continues at coordinate 6,946 of PITV01000032.1, read as the reverse complement.
CCAGGCAGATGGTGGCGGGCGTCATCAGGAAGGACAGGGGCCTGACCGCAGCCTGATAATCCGCGTTGGAGATCCCCAGAAGAGAGAGGGTGATCATGACGGTGACGGCGCCGGTCAGGATGGGGTTGAGGAGAGGGGATTTGAATTTTTTCTGCAGGAATGTCCCGAGACAGAAGGCCGCCACAGTCAGCAGAACGGCGAAGAACGTGCTGTTTTGCAGGAAAGCGGTCATCAGGCTTCGCCTCCTTCCCGCGGCGCTCCCTCATCCCGGCGCTTCAGCCGGTCCATCAGCAGCTGGGTGACAACGCCGGATATGCCGAAGGTGATCAGGGTGGAGGCGATGATGATCACCAGCACCGGCAGCAGCGAGGGGGATACCTGCTCCCATGTGTCCAGCAGGCTGACGACGGGAGAGACGAAGAGCAGGGGGAGCAGAAGGGTGAGGAAGCCGCCCGTTTCCCGGATGTGCCGGGGCTTCACCAGCCTGAAGGCCAGCGCCGCGAAGAGCAGCACCAGCCCGTATACCGGGGCGGGCACCGGAAGGGGCAGTAAAGCGTGCAGGGCTTCTCCCAGAAAGGAGAAGCCCAGGATCAGACACAGCTGACGCACATATTTCATCATATCATTCCAATCTTCAGCGTGTTTCCGGCAGACGGGTTTCCGTTACCGGACGACTTCGGTCATTTCCCAGTTTCCGCTCCAGCGGGTGAGGATGCCGCACCGGCCGGGGGCGATGCGCCCCGCGCGCTCAAGGCCCGCGGAATCGGCGGGGGCGGATGTGCAGGCACACGCGGCAATCTCCGCCGGGATGCCCCAGGAGAGCATATTGGTGAAGGCCTTCTGCATGGTGAGGGTGGAGCCCGCCAGCGTGCCGCCGGCCAGGGCGGCCTTTCCGCCGCGGACGAACACCTTCTGCCCGCCCAGGGCGTATTCGCCGTCGGGCATGCCGGCGGCTTCCATGCTGTCGGTGACGGCCACGGCCTTTTCCTTCCCCTTGCACCGGAGGATCATTCTCACGGTATCGGGGTGCAGATGCATGCCGTCGCAGATCATTTCGCACCAGATCCGGTCATCTGTCAGCACGGCTCCGGTGCATCCGGGAGCGCGGTGGTGCAGGGCGGGCTGGGCGTTGAAGGTGTGGGTGGAGTGATCCAGCCCCAGATCCGCCGCGCGGTGGACTGTTTCCGCGTCCGCGCAGGTGTGCCCGGCGGATACATGGATGCCGTGTTCCGCGGCATAGCGGATGAAATCTCCGGCGCCGGGCAGCTCGGGCGCCACGGTGATCAGGCGCACGATATCCGCGTAGGCCCCGAATTCCCTTTCAAAAATGTCCGGAGAGGGGAGCAGGAAGCACTCGCTGCGCTGGGCGCCGCACTTTTCCGGGTTCAGGAAGGGCGCTTCCATGTGCGCGCCCATGACAAGGGCGCCGTCCGGCTCGGGCTTTTCCATCACCCCGCGTATGCCTTTCAGGGCAAAACGGGTCTCCTCCGGGGAGGCGCTCATGGTGGTGGGCAGGAAGGCGGCCACGCCCAGTCTGCCGTATTCACGGCTCATGTGCCGCACGGCCTCTTCGCCCTCCATGGTGTCATGCCCGCCGTAGGCGTGGGTATGCACATCCACAAAGCCGGGCAGCAGAAAGTCGCCCCCGATATCCTTTATCTCTTCATTCTTTTCCGCCCGCGGGCTGTTTCCGGCATTTCCGGCGCTTCCGGCGGCGGTGATGACGCCGTTTTCGATGCGGACGGACGCCTCATCCATGAACTGCCCGTCTATGAACGCGCGCGCGTTGATGATCAGCATAGGATGTTCACACTTTCTTCTATTAAATATATCAGTATTCCTCGTAGGTGCCGCCGGCGTTGTACTTGCCGGAGGAGAAATGGGCCTGCATGGCGGTGCAGAAGTCATCGAAGTTGTGATTCTCCAGCGCGGTCACGATGGCTTCATGCTTGGAAATGGTGGATTCCAGGTGGGGCACCTTCTTCTCCAGCTCAAAACCGTCATCCACCGCCCAGATGGCTTCCAGCAGCGAATTGAGGGCGCCGTTGTTCAGCGGGCGGAACAGGGTCATGTGGAATTCACGGTCGATATCGCTGAAAAGCTTGGTTTCATCCCATCTGTTCCTGATCTGCTCCACGCATTCCCTCAGATGGCGGATGTCCTCATCGCTCAGCACATAGAAGGCCTGGTTCATGAAGGAGATCTCCAGCGTTTTTCTCAGCACCAGCATTTCGCGGATGGTCTTTTCCTCTTTTTCTCCTATTGAAAAGAACAGCACGTTCTGGAAGATGAAGTCCAGGTTGAAATCCTGCACAGCGGTGCCTCTTCCGGGGCAGGCCTTCACCATGCCCATCAGTTCCATGCTCTTGATCGCCTCCCGCAGCACGTTGCGGCTGATGCCCAGCGTTTCGCACAGGCTCAGCTCGGTGGGGAGGAAGTCGCCGTTTTTCAGCTTGTTTTCCACAATATACTTGCGGATCTCCCGGAATGCCTGGATGTAGAGTTTGTCTTCTTTCTTGATCGACTGCATAATTCGCTCCGTTCATGTTAAATGTAGTACAAAGGAACAATGAGATTGTATTATATAATGTGCTATTTGTCAATATCTAAAAAATTTTTTATATTTTTTTGAAAAAAGGGGTTGACATGGTTTGTAGTTTGTAGTACATTATGGCCAGAGGGACAGAGAACCGTCTCTGTCCGTGAAAACCCCGACTTATTTAATGGAGGAGAAGAACATGAAGAAACTGCTCGCGATCCTGATGGCTGTTATGATGATGATGAGCATTTCATCCGTCATGGCTGAAGACAACGTAGAGATCACTCTGTGGACCTATCCCATCGGCAACTGGGTGGATCCGGAGACCGTGGACGGCATCATCGCCAACTTCAATGCCGTGTATCCCAACATCAAAGTGACTGTGAACTACCTCGACTACACCAGCGGTGATGATCAGGTGACCGGCGCCATCGAAGCCCGCACCACCCCCGACATCATCATGGAAGGTCCCGAGCGTCTGGTGACCAACTGGGGCGCTGCCGGCAAAATGCTGCCCGTCAACGACCTGTGGACCGAAGAAGCTCTGGCCGACATCAGCGCCGGCAGCGAAGCTGTTGTGGCTGCCTGCAAGGGTGCCGACGGCAATTACTATGAGTATCCTCTGTGCATGACCACCCACACCATGGTTATCGACCGCGCTGCTTTCGAAGCTGCCGGCGCTCTCCAGTACGTGGACGTTGAGACCCGCACCTGGACCACCGAAGGTTTCGTCAATGCCTGCCGTGCCCTCACCGATGCCGGCTACATGACCGGTGTTGTGTACTGCGGCGGCCAGGGCGGCGACCAGGGCACCCGTGCTCTCGTCAACAACCTGTACTCCGGCCGTTTCACCAATGCGGAACACACCGCCTACACCGCTGACAGCGAAGAGAACATCCAGGGCCTCACCCTGCTGCAGGATATGGTCAACGAAGGCATCCTGATGGCTGATCCTTCCATCGTGGCCGGCGACGAGATCGCTCTGTTCTGCAACGGCACCATCACCATGGGCTTCTGCTGGAACGCCTCCGCGGCTGTCAGCAACAAGGCTTCCATGGCCGACGGCATCGATCCCCTGCCCATGGCTTTCCCCTCTGACGACGGCGTACCCGAGCTGTGCGGCGGCATCTGGGGCTTCGGTATCTTCGACAACGGCGACGCCGCCCGCGCTGAAGCCGCCAAGAACTTCATCCGCTTCGTCTGCGACGACGCTCAGCAGGGACCTGCCAGCGTGTATGCCACCGGTTTCTTCCCCGTCCGCGCCAGCTTCGGCGATGTCTATGCCGGCACTGACAAGGAAGCCAACGGCGAATTCATGGTCTTCATGCCCTTCCTGGGTGACTACTACAACGTGACCGGCGGCTGGGCCGTACAGCGCACCGAGTGGTGGAACCTGCTGCAGCGCGTGTTCGGCGGCGGAAATGTGACTGAAGAAGTCGCGACCTACGTTGCCAACGCCAACGCCAGCATCAAGTAAGATAAATGATGAAACGCGGGGGAGGGGCTCGCTCCTCCCCGCGCGGAACATCCTGCAGGAGGCTCCTGTTATCTCCCTGTGACATAACGGGAGCCTCCTCTTTAGTTATCACCGGCCGCTGCCGGTAACGCGGAAACCGTAACACTGAAATGTCGCTTCTGAATTCCAAAGCCCGGCTTTGGTCAAGGGGGGTCCCGGTATGCAATTAACAAGAAACATGTCAAAGGCTATGAAAGCCACTCGCCGCCGTGAGAATCTGTCGGCTTATCTGTTCCTTACCCCGGCGCTGCTGTTCTTTGCCGGATTCGTCATCTTCCCCATGGGGATGTGTCTGGTGACCAGCTTCTTCAATTACTCGATGACCGATTTTTCCTTCATCGCGTTCGATAATTACGTTGAAATGTTCTCGGATCCGACCTTTGGCAAGTCGCTGGTCAATACCATCGTCATCGTGGTGGTATCCGTCCCGACTGTCTGTCTGTTCAGCCTGTGGGTGGCATCCGTTATCTATAAAATGAACAGCTTCAAAACCAGCTTCTTCCGCTGCGTGTTCTACCTGCCCGTGGTGACCGGCAGCGTGGCCGTCACCGTGGTGTGGAAGTGGATCTTCAACAACTACTACGGCCTGCTGAACGCCCTGTGCAAAACGCTGGGCATCATCACAAAGAATGTCAACTGGCTGGGCGATCCCGCCTACGCGCTGTGGTGCATCATCATGATCCTGTTCACCACATCCATCGGACAGCCCATCGTGCTGTACGTGAGCGCCCTGGGCAATGTGGACCACAGCCTGGTGGAGGCCGCCCAGGTGGACGGCGCCACCAACCGTCAGGTGTTCTGGAAGATCAAGTGGCCGCAGATCATGCCCACCACCCTGTACATCCTGATCATCACCACCATCAATTCCTTCCAGTGCTTCGCGCTCATCCAGCTGCTCACCAACGGCGGCCCGAACTACGCCACCAGCACGATCATGTACTATATCTACTACAACGCCTTCAAGCTGAACCGGTACGGCTACGGAAGCGCCATGGGTGTGATCCTGGCGGTCATCATCGCCCTGTTCAGCCTGGCCCAGTTCCGTCTGGCGAAAAATGACAGGTGAGGGGAGGCAAAGAGTTATGCAGAAGACCGTTCCCGTAAAAAAGATGCGCGTCAGCAAGCCCGGCAGTGATGACCACAGCGTGCAGAAGATCACTGTCTACAGAGTGATCTGTGTCATTCTCCTCATCGTCATGGCGCTGCTGTTCATGTTTCCGCTGTACTGGATCATCACCGGCTCCTTCAAAACGAAGCAGGCCGTTATCTCCAGAACGCCTGAACTGTTCCCTTCGCAGTTTGTGACGACCAACTATGAAAGCCTGTTTCAGAAGCCCGCGTTCACCTGGCTGTGGAACACCGTGCTCATGTGCGCGGGCAGCATGATCCTTACCTGCCTGTGCGCCGCCATGGCGGGATACCCGCTGGCGAAAAAGAAATTCACCGGCAGAAAGATCGTTTTCTCCGTCTTCATCTGCGCCATGGCCCTGCCCAAGCAGGTCATCCTGATCCCTCTGCTGAAGGAAATGGCTTTCCTGAAGATGCACGACACCCTGTGGGCCGTCATCCTGCCCACCGTCGGCTGGCCCTTCGGCGTGTTCCTGATGAAGCAGTTCAGCGAGAACATCCCGGATGAGATGCTGGAGGCCGCGAAGATCGACGGCGCGGGGGAGATCAAGACCTTCACCCATATCGTGTTCCCCATGATCAAGCCCGGCGTGGGCGCCCTGGCCATCTTTACCTTCATCACCGCCTGGAACGACTACTTCCTGCAGCTGATCATGCTGAATGACACGAGGGTGCTCACCATCTCTCTGGGCATCGCCAAGCTGCAGTCCGAACTCAGCACCGATTACGGCCTCATCATGGCCGGCGCCGCCCTGGGCAGCGTGCCCATCATCATCATCTTCCTGATCTTCCAGAAATTCTTCACCCGCGGCATTACGATGGGTGCTGTGAAAGGATAATCCATATGAAGGACGAATTAAAGAAATACTGCGGTATCATCCCCGCTTTCTATGCCTGCTATGATGAAGACGGGAATGTGAGCCGCGAGCGCACGAAAGCCCTGGCCAGGCATCTGGTGAACAAGGGCGTGAAGGGCCTGTATGTGGGCGGATCCTCCGGCGAGTGCATCTATCTGGAGAAAGAGGAGCGCATGGCGATCCTCGAGGCCGTGATGGAGGAAGTGAAGGGCGAATGCACCATCATCGCCCATGTGGCCTGCAACAACACCCGTGAGAGCTGCCAGCTGGCGGCCCATGCCGAGAGCCTGGGCGTGGACGCCGTCGCGTCCATTCCGCCCATCTACTTCCATCTGCCGGAGCATGCCATCGCGAAATACTGGAACACCATTTCCGCGGCGGCGCCGAACACCGATTTCATCATCTACAACATTCCGCAGCTGGCCGGCGTGGCCCTGAGCGTGAACCTGTTCAACGAGATGCGCAGGAATCCCCGGGTCATCGGCGTGAAGAACAGCTCCATGCCGGTGCAGGATATCCAGATGTTCAAGGCGGCCGGCGGGGAGGACAGCATCGTCTTCAACGGCCCCGATGAGCAGTATGTGGGCGGACGCGCCATCGGCGCTGACGGCGGCATCGGCGGCACCTACGGCGTGATGCCTGAGCTGTACCTGAAGATGGATGAACTGATCCGTCAGGGAAAGTATGAGGAAGCGCGGGCGGTGCAGTACGCCGCGGATGAGATCATCTATGCCATGTGCGCCTGCAGGGGCAACCTGTACGCCGTGATGAAGAAGATCATGGAGCTGCGCGAGGGCCTGAAGCTGGGCTCCGTCCGCGCTCCCCTGCCCGAGATCTGCGAGGGCGATATGCCTCAGATCGAAAAGTGCGCCGGCATGATCACGGACGCGATCCGCAGGTTCTGCT
>PITV01000320.1 GCA_017577285.1 Clostridiales bacterium | reverse complement strand
CCCGGAAGCTGAAGCACTGTGCAGAAAATGGTGCCGCTCACCTGACAGCTGCCACCGCCCATGCTTTCGGAGACGCCGCCGTCCACGAGGGAACCGGCCGGCACATAGCCGTTGGCTTTGGTGAAAGGCCCTACCTGTTTGTTGAAATTCAGGGTATCGCCCGGCTGAAGGATCACCGCGTCCAGACGCTTTCCGCACTGCGTCAGATTGATGTTGCGGTTCTCTGCATCGGTGGCAAAACTGGTGAACGCGGCGATGGGGATCTCATCCGTTCCCTGTTCCACAGTTTTTGCGGTGGGATAGATATTTTCCAGCAGATTGCTGTTCACATAGCCGTACTGGTGCTTGAATACCACAACGCCCCAGCCGTCTTCAAAGCCGAAAAGGCCACACGGGCGCCATTCGTCATCATGGCCAGCTGTTTGCTGTCCTCGCTCTTTTCGGCGAACACGGGGGTGTCCTGGGTTATTTCTGCGTAGAATTCATATTTCTGGGTGCCGAAACGGGGGGTGTTCACCATGTCATAGGGATCGTAGATATCGACGCGGTTGCGGATGATATATCCTTCCTTTTTCCCGTAGCGGACTTTTACCCAGTAGGGGTAGATATCCAGTATCTCCAGGCTGTGCCCGGGCTCAAGGGAATCGATCTTTTCGGATTCCTTGTCCATGCTGCTATATACGTTTGTATAGCTGTTCTTATAGCGTCTGGTGACGCGGCCGGGGTACAGGGCGACCTGAGTATAGTTTTCATCGCCGCTGGCATTTTCTTCGGCATATACACAAAGAGGCAGACAGCACAGCACCAGCAGAAGCGCGGTCAGTGAAAGCAGATTTTTCACGAATGATTCCTCCGGTCAAAAAATCCAGATACACAATCAGTATATCACATATTTTCAGCCCGATAAAGAAAAATCTTCATTTTCCGCGCAAAATATGTCCGGAAAGAACAAATTTTACAATATTGTCCTGAAAATGCCGAAAAAGTGCGGTCATCCGGTGTAAAAACCGTGCCGCGATATATCCCGGCCGGCATAAATGTGCTATAATGAGATGAATGATCCCGCATTCCGGAGGAACATCATGCTGATCTGTGATACTCACTGTGACACTTTGTACACTCTTGCCATGCATCCCGGGAGAAAGACCGACCTTACGCCCGAACGGCTGAAGAAGGGCGGGGTCTCCCTGCAGACCATGGCCATGTTTGTCGGCGGAAGCCGGGAAATCGGGGATATTGCCGCCGCGTATGAAAAGATGAGGGCGAAGATCCCTCTGCTTGAAACAGAATGGAACCTGCGCCGCGTGAAGGATCCCGCTGATGCCCGTGAGGGGGAGAACGCCTTTATGCTTAGCGTGGAAGGCTGTGATCTGCTGGGCGGTGAAAAAGGCCCCGGTCTGATCGAAGAATGGCGGGATATGGGCCTTCGCATGGCGGCCCCGACCCGGAACTATGAAAACATTGTGGGTGTGCCCGCCTGTGTCGATCAGGATGCCGGGCTGAAAAAGGAAGGCCGTGCCATCGTGAAACTGCTGCTGCAGGCCGGTATCGCCGCGGATGTGAGCCACCTGAGCCGCAGAGGTGTATTCGACCTGCTGGACATGGGGGTAAAACCGCTGGCCAGTCATTCCTGCTGCAGCGCCCTTTGCGATCATCCGCGCAACCTGACGGATGAACAGCTGAAAGCGCTGTTTGAAGCCGGCGGATATGTGGGGATTAATTTTTACCCCGCCTTCCTGAGAGGGAAAAAGGCGGATCTGCAGGACATCGTGCGCCACGCGCAGCATATGCTGGAAATGGGCGGCGAGGGAAAGATCGGTTTCGGCTCCGATTTTGACGGCATCGAGACCAAGCCTGCCGGGTTGGACAATCCGGAGGATCTTCCGGCGCTGCTGGATGCTCTGCGAAAGGGCGGGATCAGCGGGGAATGCGTGCGCGGCATGGCGGGAGAAAACCTGCTTCAGTACTATAA
>PITV01000319.1 GCA_017577285.1 Clostridiales bacterium | reverse complement strand
GTCATGAGCCTGGACAGAGCCATGAAAAACCAAAGCGGTGGAAGCATCTATGATGTGCGCGACATGATTATTCTGTGAGGTGATGAAAATGGAGTGGAATAAACGCCAGTGTGAGAATCTGGATAAAGCGGATTTTCTCCGGGCTGGACGTTATGGAATCCCGCAGATGGCCCCTGTCAAACTCGAAGAGCCGGTCAGTATGATCGGTTTCAATTTTGCCAAGCGTGCTGCACATCCTGAAACTTTGGGTGTGCATTTCTTTTTGAAGGATTATCAGTTTACCCGGCTGTGGGATCATCCGGAGATGTACACCGACATGCTCGGACGGTTTCTCTTTGTCTGTACGCCGGATTTTTCCATGTATACGGATTACCCTCCAGCGGTCCAGATATACAACCATTACCGGAAACACTGGTTGGGCGTGTATTGGCAGCAGCACGGTATGACCGTGATCCCGACCGTATCCTGGTCCGATGAGCAGAGCTATGATTGGTGCTTTGACGGGGATCCTGTAGGTAGTACTGTTGCCGTATCAAGCGTTGGTACACAGATGAATGCGGAAACAAAACGTCTGTTTTTGCAGGGATTTGATGAGATGATTCGCCGTATACGCCCGGAAACCGTGTTGTTTCACGGAGATATCCCGGAAGAAATCCGAGCGAAGTATTGTTCAGAGGATGCTGAGATACATATCGTTCCGATCGAAGCATATCAGGCGCGTCTTCGGAATATAAAGAAAGGTGATCCCTGATGGGCGGACGCGGCGGCAGAAGCGGCATTCATCATGGCGGCGGCTCACTTCGGGACTTGCTAAATACGCAAGGAAGAGTATTATCTCCAAGTGAGGCCATGCCATTGGCAAACCCGCATTATTCCGAAGATTATCTCTATCAAGTCAACTGTCAGCGTTGTGTATGGGCGTATGAAATGCTCCGACGCGGATATTCTGCGGAAGCCGCTCAGGCATATTCCAGCGAATACGAAGGTACGGTCGACAGTATCAGAGATATGTGGATGAGCGCACCGAATGCGGACTCGAGAAACTTTATGATGCTTAACCGCACTACGCGGGATGTGAATGAACAGTACAAAATCGCGGAAGCCAAGCTCCAGGAATGGGGCGAGGGCTCCCGGGCTATTATGGCGAACGTGTGGAAGAATGGCGGCGGACACATATGGAATGTGGAATACTCCGGCGGCAAAGTCCATTATTACGATGCCCAGATCGGCAAAGAAGTCGATATCGCCAACCGGAATAACCGTTCAAGCACACTGGATATTTTCGCTCGGGTAGATGACCTGGGTGTTCCCAATAAAGTCATGAACGCAGTCCTTATCAAGAAACGGAGGAAAACAAAATGAGTTATCAGGATATGAAAGCCACAGCAGTTCGGTATTGCCCCGCAGTGGATAGCTGTAATGATTGCGGTGGAGTGTTGAATTTCTTCAATTCCGGCTCCGACGAAAAAGGCACCGGTGCGATTGCAATCAATAAGCAAACCGGCAAACCCGTTCCGATGGCAGTGGCAATAGAAATGGATCTTATTTCGGATCATACGGTACCGCTGGACTTTGAGACCGGCCTGCCGAAGGAGTAAGCCATGCCACACACACCCAAACGCCCCTGCCGGTATCCCGGCTGTCCTAATCTTTGTGAAAGCGGCACCTACTGTGAAGAGCACCGGAAGGAATGGAGCCCGGAGGCACTTCGCGGAGGTGCCGCTTTTCGCGGATATGATTCCCGCTGGCGGGCTGCACGGAAAAGTTATCTGCAGCGAAATCCGCTGTGCAAACAGTGCTTTGATGAAGGCCGCCTGACTCCGGCGACCGTTGTGGACCACATTATCCCTCATCGCGGTGACGAAAAGCTGTTCTGGAATGAAGGTAACTGGCAGCCTCTGTGTAAGGCCTGCCACGATAGAAAAACCGGAACCGGAATGTGATTTCGCCATAACAGGCCATCAAAAGCCACTATAAGCC
>PITV01000318.1 GCA_017577285.1 Clostridiales bacterium | reverse complement strand
ATGCAGTTCTGCGATTTCATGAACTCGCTGACGCTCAGCGTTCCGCATTCCAGCAGGTCATAGCCGATCTCCGAGATCACCGCCAGCACGGCGTATCCGCCCAGATGGGTGGAGAGGCGCTTGGGGTCGTTTTTGATATGCCGGTAGGCTTCCGCCACCAGGAGCGCGTAGATCGGGAACGCGAATCTGCCGATGCAGCGCAAAACGGTCATATTATTGAAAAAGGGGCTTCCCAGATGGTCGCAGAGCATCGTGACCATCGCGATGATCTGCAGTACGAATACGGTCATGTAGATCCCTCCTGTATGAATGATCCGGTCCCGGCTTTACGGCTTTCTCGCCAGTTCCAGATCGATGGTATCATAAACGGTGAATGTGCCGCCGTGCTGTTCAATGGCTTCCGTGATCTTTTCATAGAACGGCAGTCTTATCTCATCCGGCAGGGCGATGTGATCGGAATAGGTGTCCAGCAGCTCCGCATACTCCCGGGGCCCGAAAGTCCGTGTCCTGTGAAACAGGAAATGCCGGATATCCGTGAAGCCGTACTTTTCCGGGATGCGGGCGATGGCTTCCGCCTGCTCCTCGCCGAACCCGGTCTGCGGCTTCGGCTTCCGGTCGGAATAGTGCCTGTAATAGTACTCGCTGTACAGCCGCTCCAGCGCGTCCGACAGCGCCGGATTCCCCTTGTCCCGGAAGGGGCGGTTGGCAAACCTCGCGAACACGCCGCCGCTTTTCAGAATGCCGGACAGCTTGGGATACCCGACTTCCTCCGGCACCCAGTGAAACGCCGTGGCGGAGTACGCCAGGTCAAAAGCGTTCTCCGGCAGGGGCACATCCTCGAATTTCCCCGTGATGACGGAGAAACCGGGGTATTCCCCGAACTTTTCCCGGCAGATGTTTGAGAAATTCTCTCCGTACTCCACCGCGGTCACTCTGCTGCCCGCCCGCAGGAAGGGCAGGGTCGCCTGTCCGCTGCCGATGCCCACTTCAAGGGCGCTCTCCGGTTTGTCTGTTCCGGCATATTCAAAGATCGCTTTGTACAGTTCCTCCGGATAGCCGGGGCGGAATTTGCCGTACTTCTCCGCAATGGTGTCAAAGGTCCATTCCAGACCGTTCATGGTTTGCATAACGGGTACGTAGCCGACCTTTCCGTTTCTGTTACCGGCTGCCCGCCGCGCTGATCCTCAGCTCATCAAAATCCGTGATATACGCGTCCGCCAGGGCCCGCATGGCCGCCTCATCCGTGCTGCTGCTTTCATCATATACGCCGATTACATATACGCCGCTTTCCCTCGCGGCCCTGTCCGCGTTGATGTTGTCATCCAGAAAGGCGATATCCCGCCTGCCGCAGCCTATCCTTTCCGCCGCGCGCAGGTAGATGGCGGGATCGGTCTTGATCATGCCGAAATCCTCGCAGGACCACACGTGGTCGAACAGCTCCCACACGCCGTTGCGTTTCAGACAGGGGTCCATCCACCGGTGGGGGGAGGCGGTCAGGATATGCAGTCCGGCGCCTTTTTGCCGGAGGGCTTCCAGACATTCCCTCACGCCCTTTTTCAGCGGGATCACATCCTCATACAGCGGGCGGAGCAGGTCGTCCGTTTCCCGCAGCAGTTCCTCCTTCGTCCCCTTCACGCCGATACTGCTCAGGTAGGCGATGGTCCCCTCCCGGCCCAGAGGCGTGATGATATGGATGAAATCCTCCCCGCAGGGGATGCCGTGCTTTTCGGGCAGGCTCCTCATGGCCCGCGCCCAGTAGGGCATGGAGTCGACCAGCGTGCCGTCAAAATCGAACAGGAAATGACGGGCGGAAAAGGCCGCGCCGCTTTGCTGTGTATTCACCGGACAGGATCCTTTCTTGATGTGTGGTATGCCGCGGGCCGGGGAACGGCACTGGAAAACCGCGGGGGAAGGAACGCGTGATCCCTTCCGCCCGCGGCGTTTCGCACCGGCTGCTGCTTTACTTCGCGATGAACAGGATGCCCAGGGTGTTGGGGCCGCAGTGGCA
>PITV01000317.1 GCA_017577285.1 Clostridiales bacterium | reverse complement strand
GTTCCCCCTGTCAACAAAAATGCAGAAAAAGAGCAGAAAGCGCCGCTTTCGCGCCGGAAAAGAGAGGATCCGCGTGACGGACAGGAGCTCCGGACCGTTTTTGATTGAACGCGCGGAAATGAAACGGACAGGCCCTCCCGGGATGAAGCCCGTTGAGCAGGGATGAACGGCGGCACGGTCCCCGCGTCTGATAATGCCGCCGGGGTGTGTCTTCCTGATGGCGGCAGTTGTACAGGGATATCCGCCGCCGTGTGCATTATGCCGGAAGCCGGTTTCGCGAAAGTGCGGTGCCGGGCCGGTCTGCCTTTCCCGCGCCGCCGCGTTTCAGATTCCGCTCCGGAGATCCTTTTCTGCTGCACGGTACATTTTCTGTATCACGGGGCATTTTCTGTTGACATACCGTCCGCCGCGGCTTTACAATTCAGTTGTTACAATGTTACCGGTATCTGCCGTATATAAAAGGGGTATAATGATGAAAAAGATGGTTTCTCCCGAAATGGAGTTTGTTAAGCTGGAAAACGAAGATGTGATCGCCACTTCCGAAACCTGCAGATTCGTTGACTGCACTTCCGTCAGCTGTCTGGAGGGCGAATGGGAGGATTGCACCACCTTCTGCCTCGACTGCTTTCTGGAAGGTTTCAACTGTGAAGAGGTTATTGATGATATTTGGTGCAGTGTGGTTACCGAACTGTGATATATCCGCGTCCCTCCGGCTGTTTCCGCCGGGGACTTTTCATGGGCAAAACAAAAACGGGCATCGCCGCGGGCGGTGCCTTTTCTGATGCCGCGCGGCATACAAAAAAGACAGGGAATTCTGCTTTTTCCGCGGGGTTGAAAAGCGCGCCCTGTCTTTCTGTTTCTTTATCACACTGCCCGGCTCCGGACGGCTCCTGATCCGCGCCGGCGGCGTCACACCCGGCTTCACAGGTCGGGCATGCAGCCGTCCGCAGCGCATACCGGATCACATTTCACCGGAACGCAGTCCATCACGCACTCATCGGGAGAGCATCCGTCAGCAGGACAGATGTCCATGCCGCACGGCGTGTCAACTTTCAGGCATTCGCCGTCCGTCACGCACTGCTTGTGATCCGGGCACAGCCCCTCCTTCAGGCAGGATATGCCCGGCGATGTGACGATCACATCGTCATCCCGCAGCAATATCGCTTCCAGTTCGGGCATTTCCATTCTCGGCATGGTCTTTCTCTCCTCCGGGCACGGATATCCCGTGCCGGCACATTCATCATGCATCATTTTATAACGCGGGGCGCAAAGGTGTCAAGGAGCATGTGACACCAACATTCCTTTGCTAAAAAACCTCCGGGCAGAAGATTCTATAAGCGAAAGAAAAAGGCGCAAAGGCGCCTGTTTCTCGTTTTGTCTCTGCCTTCCGGCGGCGGGCGGATCAGTTTCCGTTCGCGTTGCGCACCGCCCCAAAGGCCTTTTCCCGGAAATCCCTTGCGGATCGTTTGTCCTTTTCTTTATCCTCCTCTTGCTGCTTCCGGGCAGCCTCAGCTCCGTATAAGGCAGTCCATGCGGAGAGCGGCACGCCTCCGGTCACATTTTCAAGTTCATCATCCGGTACCGCGTACGCGTCCGCCATGCCATTCGGGATCTTCTTCTCTTTTTCGCTTATTGCTGTATCTTCTTCCGGAGCATTTATTCTGTTTCATTATGTCACATGCCTTGTTCGGTTCGTGTTTCCGTGATACTTCTTTGATGCTTTTCATGATAGCATACCAGCAGAGGAATTGCAATGTGAAAAGCAGGTTGCCCGGAGCATGGTACGGGTATCCTGCTCCCCTTCCACGGTGTATGAATTCCATAGGTAAACAGAGTGACTTCTTGAGTTTTACGACCAAAGAAAAATCCCTTCCGGGGAGGAGGGGATTCTTCTCGACTTTCAATCTTTGTTATTCCATTGATATTACATTGCTTTCAATGAATTCTATTTCTTCTTGGGTTAGATTGTATTTTTTATATAGTTGTTTGTCGATATCATGGATTCTTTGTGTCCAGTCAATATCTGATCCAACAGAAAAATCTTGCATTGGTA
>PITV01000316.1 GCA_017577285.1 Clostridiales bacterium | reverse complement strand
CCCCAGCGGAGCGTCGCGGGCAGGGAAAGTTCCCCGCCGGAGGTCATCCGGGGTGCGAAGAAGGGGCCGTGGATCAGCTCGCGGTAGACAGCCATCTCGGGCTGCTCGATGCCGACGCCCGCGTTGTTGGGATCGGTCACTTCCAGCCCCAGCCTGCCGTCATCCCTGAACTGATACAGGGTGATGCCGGTGAGCCAGCCTTCACCCTCCGTGCCCTGTTCCACCATGCCGTAGAACTCTCTGAGCCTTTCCGCCTGGCGCACGCCGCCGGTGACATCGCCGTCATCATTGTGCTCGCACAGCTGCAGGGGCTTCGCCTCGCCGCCGTTCAGGAAGCAGAAGCGGTCAAACACCTTTTTCTGCACCTTCAGCAGCCAGGGCAGGTTGTAGCAGTAGTGGGCGTAATTATCCGTATCAGCGATCTCCCGGGGCCAGCCGTAATTGAGGGAGGGGTATTTATCGATGCTCCAGATATCGGCCGCCTTCACGGCGCCCCTGAAGGCATACTCCCGGTTGATCTCCTCACAGTTCTCATTCTCCATGCCGCCCAGGCACAGGATGACGCGGATATTGGGGGCGACCCGGTGGAAGATGCCGCAGACCTTCTCGAAAAAGGCGCCCACCTCCTCATAGGAGGCGCGCTTGTTGAAGGAGAACCAGTTGCCGTCCGCCTCGTGGTTGAGCCGCAGCATGGCCCTTCCGAAAGGGCGCAGCTGCAGGGCCAGGCCCTCGATGAGATCATCGGTGATATGCGGATCGCAGGTGATGGTGGCGATCACATCCTGCCCGTGGCGGCGCACATCCCGCATCTGGCGGAAGGGCTCCTCCCCGCTGAAGGGCAGGTAGTTGTCGTAGGGATAATCCCAGCTGCCGCTTTTGCTGCTGTAGCCCGGCATATCGCTGATGCGGGCGGGCCAGCCCCTGTCATAGGGATAGTAGCAGAACATCAGGTTCACCGCCCGGTGAGGCCTGCCCAGCCTGCGCAGGATATAATCCTGATCCACATACAGGGAGCGCTCGCTTCCGTCACTGATATCCGCGGCGCACCGCGCGCCTGACATATGAACACGCTTCACGAAATCATCCTCGTTTCTGCACCGGAGGCTCTTTTATTCCTCCGGCACGGAGATCTTCATTCTGTCGTGAAACAGTATAGCACAAGGTGAAAACGATTACAACCGCGCGGACGGAAAGTGACATGTAAAAACGGGATTTGTACAATTCCTTTCCCGGCGCGGAAAACGCGGGCGCGAAAACCCTGTGATTGACAGATACCTCCCTTTCGGCTATAATGAGGGCAGCCGGAAAAGCGCTTGCCGGTTTCCGGCGCGGTATATAAAATGATCCCCTATGGAGGTTTATGGTATGAAGATATTGTTTTCCGCCGCGGAATGCGTTCCGTTCATCAAAACAGGCGGCCTGGCCGATGTGGTGGGCGCCCTCTCCCCCGTGCTGGCGAAAGCCGGTCATGATGTGAAGGTGATGCTGCCCCTGTACACCCAGATCCCCGAGGAATATCAGAAGCAGATGCGCCACAAGGTGGATTTCGAGATCGACCTGGGCTGGCGCAAGCAGTACTGCGGCATCGAGGAACTGGTGTACCGCGGAGTGACCTTCTGGTTCGTGGACAATAAATATTATTTCGGCCGCAGCTACATCTACGGCATGGGCGGCGATGAGCACGAGCGCTTCGGCTTCTTCTGCCGCGCCTGCCTGAACGCCCTGCCCATGCTGGACTTCCAGCCCGACATCATCCACTGCCATGACTGGCAGAGCGGCATGATCCCCGCCCTGCTGCGGATCCAGTACGATCATCTGCCCTTCTTCGCCAACATCCGCACGGTGTTCACCATCCACAACCTGCAGTATCAGGGCATTTTCGGCATCAAGGATGTGCAGGACATCCTGGGCCTGGGCGACAGCCTGTTCACCAATGACAAGCTGGAATGCTACGGCTGCGCCAACTATATGAAGGCCGCCCTGGTATACGCCGATGAGATCACCACCGTGAGCCCCAGCTACAGCGAGGAGATCCAGACCGCCTATTACGGCGAGCGTCTGGACGG
>PITV01000315.1 GCA_017577285.1 Clostridiales bacterium | reverse complement strand
GTATAGCCCAGAGCGCCGCTTGTGCGGGGAACGATGGTGATCTTTGTAACAGGAGCTGTATTCTTCTGCAGCGCGGCGGCGAGGGCGTGTCCGATCTCGTGGTATGCAACAAGCTTCTTTTCAGCCTCGGGAATGACCATGGACTTGCGTTCAGAGCCTGCGATAACTGTTTCGACAGACGCGAGGATGTCATCCTGTGTAACAGAAGCGTGGTTTTCTCTTACGGCACGAAGTGCGGATTCATTGATGATATTGGCAAGGTCGGCACCGGAGGCACCGACGGTTGCTTTGGCAACCTCGGCAAGATCCACATCAGAGGCCAGCGTGATGGGTTTGGCATGGACACGAAGGATCGCCTCACGGCCCTTCAGATCAGGAAGCTCAACAGCAATCCTGCGGTCGAAACGGCCGGGACGGAGAAGCGCCTGATCCAGGATTTCAGGACGGTTGGTGGCGCCCAGCACAATGATCCCCTTGCCGGGATCAAAGCCGTCCATTTCGGCGAGCAGCTGGTTCAGAGACTGTTCGCGCTCATCGTTTCCTGCAAAGCCGGTGGTATCGCGTTTTTTGCCGATTGCATCGATCTCATCGATAAATACGATGCAGGGCGCTTTTTCATTAGCCTGCTTGAACAGGTCACGCACTCTGGCAGCGCCCGCACCAACGAACATCTCAACGAAGGCACTTCCTGAAACAAAGAAGAAAGGAACATCGGCTTCGCCGGCTACGGCCTGGGCGAGAAGGGTTTTTCCTGTGCCGGGAGGTCCGACAAGAAGAGCACCCTTGGGTAGCTTGGCACCGATTGCTTTGTATTTATCAGGCTGATGAAGGAAATCCACCAGTTCCATCATCTGTTCCTTGGCTTCATCCTGTCCCGCGACATCAGAGAACTTCTTGCTTCCGTCAGAGATCGTGAACAGTTTGGCGTTGGTCTTTCCGAAACCGAGCCCGCCGATGCCGACGTCACCCTTCTTCATACCTCTGAAGATCGAGAAGAACAGGAATCCCATGAGAGCCAGGGGAAGTACAACAGTGAAAACAATGTACAGGATATCCCTGATATTGCTTTCGGCCAGAGTACCGTACTTGATCTTCAGCTCATTCAGCAGAGGAATGAGTTCCGTATCATCGCTTACCCTGGAAACCTGATACTTTGTACGTTCATCACCGGCGATTCGGTATTCCAGCGTTGAACTGTTCAGATATACTTCTGTCACTTTATGAGCAAGCACATCCGCCCGGAATTCAGAGTATATCTTTGATTTATCAACAATGGCATTTGAAAACGCATTGCCGAATATCAGATTCAAAAGAATAACGGATGCGATAATGATCAGAACGAAGAATACTGGATTTCTGAAACGGTTTTTTTTCATATGTTGAACTCCTTTCGGGAACATATACATCATATCATTTTTTGCAAAACTGTCAATTCCCAACTGCCCAATATTTCGCTTTGTTCAAAGTAAAAAACGCTTTTTGTCCGTATTTTGACACAATAAGAGAAAATGATTGTTTGATGAACTGAAATCGTTTATAATAACAGAAGAAATGATAAGGAGGGATTAAGTCATGTCTGAAATGGAAGATAGAGAGATCGTTGAACTGGAGACTGAAAACGGTGAAAGTGTTTCGATGTACGTGGAACGTTATTTCTATTACAACGGGGAGGAATTCGTACTTCTTTCTGATGCGAAGGCTCAGGATGACCATTACATCATGAAAGTGGAACCGCTTCCCGATGAAGACGGGCAGGAGATGGAAGAATTTGTTCCCGTGGATGATGAACTGATGGAACAGCTGATCCATATCGTGGAAACGACCTTTGACGGAGACGAAGAAGCATAAAGCAGATATGCCGGTCATCAATGATGCGCTGAAAGTCAAAATAGAACAATTGCCGGATTCTCCGGGATGTTATCTGATGAAGGAAGACGGCAATATCATTTATGTGGGAAAAGCTGTGAATCTGAAAAACCGGGTTCGCAGTTATTTCCGTGCAACGGAACATACGCCTAAAGTGGCGGCGATGATCTCCCACATAACAGATTTCGATATTATTCTATGC
>PITV01000314.1 GCA_017577285.1 Clostridiales bacterium | reverse complement strand
TTTCCATCTTGTCCCTTGCATCATTTTCATTTTGGCCCCGAACAGCATAATATATTTTCAGTTTCGGCTCGGTGCCGCTCGGCCTTATAACGAGAGAAAAGTCTTCTCCATATCGGAATCTCAGCACATTGGACACAGGCAGATCGATACTTTCAGTCTTTCCGGATATTCGATCCGTAGAAATGCGTTTCTGATAATCGTCCACATGTGTTAACAGCGCTCCCCCGATTTTTTCAACGAAACAGGTGCGAAGGATATCCATAATGCGGCGCATTTCGTGCATGCCGTTTTCACCTTTGAATGTGATGCTTTCAAGGCTCTGCTCATAGGTACCGAATCTCCTCTGAACATCTCTGAGCGCGTCAGCAAGCGTCATTCCCTTCTTTTTCCATTCCGCTGTCATGCGGCAGACAAGAAGTGCAGCATTTACGCCGTCTTTATCCCGCACAGAGGTGCCTGAAAGATAGCCGTAACTTTCCTCAAAACCGAACAGGAACCGTTCCGGTGTTCCCTCTTTTTCAAGCAAACCGATCTGTTCGCCGATGTATTTGAAACCGGTCAGTACATCTCTTATCTCAATGCCGTAATGCTCAGCAATGACCTTTGCCTGCTCTGTCGTGACGATCGTCTTCACCATCACCGGCCTGTCCGGCATACTGTGTTCGGCTATTCTTTTTCTGCATATATAATCCATCAGCAGAATGCCTATTTCGTTCCCGGTCATCAGCCGGACTTTTCCGTTATCTCGCACAGCAGTGCCCACACGATCGCAATCCGGATCTGTCGCGAGCAGCAGATCAGCGCCCGTTGCTTCCATCTGTTCGATGCCGAGTTTCAACGCTTCTTTTATCTCCGGATTTGGGTAAGGACATGTAGGAAACGCAGGATCCGGATACTCCTGTTCTTTCACGATCGATATGTTCTCAAATCCGGCATTTCTCAATGCTGATAAAACAGGAACGCGTCCCGTTCCGTTAAGAGGCGTATATACGATCGACAGATCAGAAGCATCTTCCCTGCTGCCCGGAACAAGCTCAGATATCATTTTCAGATAATCTCTGCTGCATTTTTCATCGATATATTCGATCATTCCACCGGCAACCAGTTCACCGAAGTCACCGTTCTTCACACCGTCAAATATATCGATCTTAGAAATACACTTTTCTATCGTGCTGGCAGCGTCATCAGTGATCTGGCATCCGTCAGGCCCGTATACCTTATAGCCGTTATAGACCGCAGGATTATGGCTTGCTGTTATAACGATCCCTCCGCTGCACCTGAAATAGCGCACTGCCCATGAAAGCATAGGTGTTGGTGTCAGAACTGGATACAGATAAACCTTCACACCATTTGCTGCAAGTATCGCTGCAGCCCTGTCTGCAAACAGATCGGAATTCTTCCGGTTATCATGGGCTATTGCAATACTGGGGCTGTTTTCCTTTTCCTTCAGATAATCAGCAAGTCCCTGTGTTGCTTTTCCAACTGTATATATGTTCATTCTGTTCTGACCGGCACCGATCTCACCGCGAAGGCCGCCTGTTCCAAAGGCAAGTTCACAATAAAAACGGTCATTGATCTGTTCTTCATTTCCCTGTATTGCTTTCAGTTCAGAAAGCAGTTCTTCATCCTTGCAATTATCCAGCCAACGTTCATAAAGCTGATTCATATTGTCCTCCATTTATATGCTGTGTTCCAGGTTTACATGTCTTTCCATGATTGAACAAAACGGAGCCTTTCGGCTCCGCTCTGATTATCAGTCCTTTATGAAGTCTTCGATCCGTTTGATGAATCCGGGCAGTTCGCTGTCATCCATATCTGCAGTATCCATCATCATGCTGTCCTTTGCGGAATACATAATAGCGAAAATACCCAGAGTGGACTTCGGATCTACGCAGAATTTATCTTTTCCCCGGAGAAGAAGCTCGGCCTCATAATCTTTGCAAATCTGGCTCAGGCGTTCCGCGTCCTTCATGGTTTTAACTTCGATGTTTATCAGCATACAACTCACTCCTTTCGTGGAAAACCCTTCCACAGCGCGTATTGTATGCCGGTAACAGCAGAAATACAA